>LJTN01000021.1 GCA_001303415.1 Myxococcales bacterium SG8_38 | reverse complement strand
CGGCGAAATGATGCTCGCCGCGCCGTAGGTCCCCAGGTCGCCGGGCTCCACCTTGCGCGCGTGCACCTCCTCGATCTTGGGAGGCTCGCTCTTGGGACGTTTCGCGGGACCAGAGCTCCGGGGCTTTCGCGGGACCTCGGTACTCTCCGTGACAGCAGCTCTCGGCTTCGTCGGCGGCTCGCTTTCGGGCAAGGCGTCGTGCGGTCTGGTGGGCAGCTCACTCAGACGGTCTAGCTTCTCGGGCTGATTGGGCGCCATGCTGTAGACGGTCGAGCTTCGCTCTATAGGAGGCGGAAACGAGCTCGAGGCCGTGGCCTTGCCCGGCGGAGGCGGACGGGAGGTGCGGAAAGGTCCGGTGCTGTCGAGCTCGCGAAGGATTTGCTTCAGCTCGCTGCGCGCGTACTCGAGCGTGTGGTCCGAGCCGACATCCACCACGACGAACGCGTACTCGCGCGTCCACGCGTGGCGGAGGATGTCGCCACCGATGGCCCGGTGCGCGGTGACCGTTCCGTCCGGCTCGAGCCACCCGAACCGTGCGGCCGCCTCCTTGAGCTGCTTTTCGGAGCTGAACACCGCGAGCGCCTCTTCACCCGTGGCGTTGATCAACGTGCGGAACCCTTCGGCCCGCGGCTCCCAGGTCGCCAACCAGATCGGTCGCAACGAGATCGCTTCGAGCGCCTCGGCCTTCGGACCAGGACCTTTGGCTCCCTCGTTCAACAGAACGACGAACGAGTCGCTGCCGAGGTCATCCATCGGGCTTGCCATCCACCCACACCATCCGCCCAACATTGTAATCCTGAAGGAGTATCGAAACGCAAGTTTTCTCTGATGCTTGACAGGCCCCGGGCGGGGGCTAGGCTCCGCGCCTCATTTCCGGGCCCAGATAGCTCAGTTGGTAGAGCAGTGGACTGAAAATCCTCGTGTCCCTGGTTCGATTCCAGGTCTGGGCACCTGGGCTGGCCGGCGGCGATGCTCGCCGTGCCAGTCCTGAGGGAGGCAGGCCTTGCAGAGCCGTTGGTCGGACGAAGATGCGCGAGCGATGGTCGAGCGTTACCGCAGCGACCGCTCCGTCAACGAGGACATCACGCTCCGGGTCTATACGTCGAGGCTGATCGGACAAGAGCCTCGGCTCGTGCTCCATGGTGGCGGCAACACATCGGTGAAGACCATCCTGGTCGACGACACCGGGCAGCCTACCCGGGTCTTATGCGTGAAGGGCAGCGGCTGGGATCTCGGCCGAATTGAGCCGGCGGGGCTGCCTGCGGTACGGCTCGATAGCCTCGGCGCCCTGCGACATCGGGATACGCTTTCCGACGAGGAGATGGTCAATGCGCAGCGCATCCGTCTCATCGATGCGAGCGCACCCAATCCATCGGTCGAGACGCTGCTCCATGGGTTCTTGCCGCACAAATTCGTCGATCACTCGCACGCCGATGCGATCCTCGCGCTGGTCGATCAACCCGACGCGCAATCGATCTGCAAAGGCTTGTACGGAGATCGCCTTGCGATCGTGCCCTACATCAAGCCGGGCTTCGAGCTTGCCAAGCTTGCGGCCGAAACATACGAAGCCAATCCGAGCGTCGAGGGCCTTCTGCTGCTGAAGCACGGCCTGTTCACGTTCGGCGAAACGGCGAAGGAAAGCTACGAGCGGCACATCCACGCTGTCGATGCAGCCGAGCAGCTCATCGCGAGCAGGAAATCGCGCGAGCGATCGGCTCGCACGCCTGCCGAGCCGATTCTTTACGAAACGATTGGGCCGCTGTTGCGCGGAAGGCTCGGCTCGGACGGTCGGCGATACCTTCTCACGCTCAGGCGAAGCGCTGCGATCGACGTGTTTCTGGCCCGTGCGGATCTCGGGAGCGTGAGCCAGCGCGGTACGGCCACGCCGGATCACGTGATTCGGACCAAGCGCGTGCCGATGTTGCTCGACATCGATCCCAGCATGGATTCGAGCATGATCGCGTCGCACATCGAGGAGCGAGTCGCGGCCTATCGTGAGGAGTACGCGGCGTACGTACGACGAGAGTCCGAGCGAAAAGAACGCAAAGTCGAGCCTTTGGATCCGGATCCGAGAGTGGTGTTGGTCCGAGGCCTCGGCGTGATTGCCGCGGGCGCCACCGTGGGCGCCGCTCGAATTGCGGCCGATATCTACGAGCACACGATCGAGGTAATCGAGGGAGCCGAGGCCGTCGGAAGCTACGATCCCTTGCCGGTCAGCGACCTGTTCGACATGGAGTATTGGTCGCTCGAGCAGGCGAAGCTCGGCAAGGCCAGGGCCAAGCCGTTGCAGGGCCAGGTCGTGTACATCAGCGGCGCCGCGCGCGGGATTGGTGCCGCGTGCGCGAGGGTGTTCTCGGAAGCCGGCGCCTCCCTGTATCTCACCGACAAAGACGAGACGCCTCTGTCCGAGGTCGCCGCATCAATGGGCGCATCATGCGAGGTGGTCGACATGACCGACGAGAATGCCGTGCGGGCCAGCATCGACCATTGCGTGCGCGCGTTCGGCGGTATCGATGGAGTCGTCTCCAATGCGGGCATTGCGCCCCAGGGGCATATGGAATCCGTTCCGAGCGCGGAGCTCAAGCGAAGCTTCGAGGTGAACCTCTTTTCGCATCAGTACCTCGCATCGGCGGCGTTGAGAGTCCTTGCCGCCCAAGGCACGGGCGGCTTCTTGCTGTTCAATGCGTCGAAGTCCGCCTTCAATCCGGGCCCGGGGTTCGGACCCTACGCCATTCCGAAGGCTTCCGTGATCGCACTGATGAAACAGTATGCGATCGAGGGGGGACGCATCGGCGTGCGAAGCAATGCGGTCAATGCGGATCGGATCCGGACGGGGATCCTCGCCGAAGACGACGTGGAGCGCCGTGCTCGTGCAAGAGGGCTCGACGCGGACGCGTACTACCGATCCAATTTGCTCGGAAAGGAGGTGACGGCAGAAGACGTGGCCGGCGCCTTCTTGCATCTCGCATTAGCGCCGAGCACGACGGCCTGCGTTTTGACCGTCGACGGCGGAAACATCGCCGCCTCGCCGCGCTAGTAGTGCCTGCCGAGCGTCGTGCCCGTGTTCGCCGAGGGCACGTCTGCGCCGTTTCGTAGCCCCAAGTAGAGCGCGCCGAAGAGGAGCAATGCAAAGGGCGCGCCGAACAAGAGGCCGATGCCACAGAGCATGGCCGACCCGAGCCAGATGAGCCCCGAGACGAGGCCGACGCCGATGATGCGCCAGCGTTTTCCTCTTGCGATTCGCCACGAGTAGACGATGGCCTCGACCGGACCCGCGTCGTCATTGAAGGCCAGCTCGGCCTGCATGAACACGATTCCCGTTGCGAGATACACGTACAAGGGAAGTAGCACCAACGCCGCGATGCCGAAGGGCCGCCCCGCGTCGTCCATGATCTCGCTCATCGGCGTGTCGAGGCTCACCGGACCGATGAACGCGAGAAAGATGATGACGACGATGGGAAGAACGATCAGGACCGCGGCTAGCATGACTGCCAGGGATTGCAGAATGTACTTCCAGATCTTCGAGAGCTGGCTGAATAGCACCGCGATCGTCGTTCGGCGTCGATGAAGACCTCGAACCGCCATCGCCCACATTCCGAGCGTAAATATCGCCGAGAGCACGAGCTGAACCACCTGCAGAACGACTCGAACCACTGCATCGATGGCATGGAACGCAGGGCCGGCGTCACCGCTCGTTTCCTGAATCGTCGAAAAGAAGCCCCACACCACACCGAGCCCCGCGGGGATGCCGAATCCGAGGAGCCAATAGAGCAGCATGGCAAGCACCCAGGTGCCGAGGTCTTTCGACCAGGCCTCCGAGGCCCGCGAAAGCAGGTCGGCCAAGGTCAGACGGTCACGGCTGAGAGCGAAACCGGGCTCTTCCGGTCGCGTTTCGGCTGGCAGAGGCGAGGGCGTGGGCGGCAGGGGATCTTGCGGCGGTTCCATCGCACCGAGGAGTACCATCCCGCCCATCGGCTGCGAAGAAACTTAACGGGGCGGGAGGGTCAACCGTCGGGCTTCTCTCTCAGTGCCAGCGGAAGCCTTCCATCGTTTGCTTGGCGGTGTACCGGGGCTGAAAGCCGGTGGCTTCGATGAAGGCTTTGTTATCGATGACGATTGGATACTTCACGTGGGCGATCGCGTCGTCCGGTAGATAGGGAAACCCGAAGCGGCCGAGCACGGCCGGATAGAGGGGCTCCGGGATTGGAATCGCGCGCCTTCCCGTGGCCTCGCAGACGGTGGAGAGCAGGACAGGGGGCGGGCCGGCGACGTTGAACACGCCGCGGAGCTGCTTTTCGACCGCGAGCGTGATCGCCTCCTCGGCGTCCCATTCGTGCATGAGCTGGTAGAGGGGATCGAAGCCGAGAACGAGCGGCACCCGCTTCTTCGACAAGAAGCCGGCAAGCGTGCCGCCACGGCTCGGACCGAGGAAGTAGCAGAGCCGAAGGACCGCCGTGTTGAGCTCCGGCCATCGCCAAAGCGCGCTGCCCGCGTAGAGATCGGCCGCCACCAGATCGGCCAGCTCTTTGAACGCGGCTCCAGCAAGCGGAGGCTCGTCCTCGGTATGATAGAGAGGCGAATCGGGTGTCGCGCCATACACCGTGTGGCGACCGACGAACACGGCCTGCTTTACGCCGTACTCGTGGCAATACTCGAAGAGCTTCCGGGTGCCGCCGAGATTGATCCGATAACGTTCCTCCGTGTCCGTGGTGAAATGGGTGACCGTCGCCATGTGAATGAGCGCGTCAGGCCGCGAGATTCGGAATACGTCCTCCGCGGGACGTTTGCGAATGTCGGCTTGATGCATTTCGACGCCTTCGGGCACGTCCGGCCACGGACGACGATCGATTCCGATCACCCGATAGCCGCGGCGCGTGAGCCGATATGCCACCCCGCGCGCCAGCGTACCGCTGATTCCGGTGATCAAGATCTTCATGGTGCTCGCTCTTTGTCGGGACCGGGCATGCGCTGCAACATGAAGGGGTGCGGCCTGGCATCCAGCCCCGTGCTGATCAGCCGTTCCATCGCGTGCCGGACTTCCTCGATGTATGTCTGAATGACGTGATCGGGCTCCGAGCCATCGCCCTCGAAGCGCATGGGAGCCCCGTAGTAGATCTGGCACGCGACGGGGAGAGGGAAGAAAATCAATTGGGGCGCCACGGGAACGAACGGTCCCTTGACCAGTCTGGCGAGCCACTTGATGTGAAAGAGCTGCGGAAACGACTCTTCACCTCCGATGAAGGCGCATGGAATGATGGGAGTATCCATTTTGAGGGCAAGGCGCATGAACCCGGTGCCGAAACGGACGAGCTTGTAGCGGTCCTTGTAAAGCTTCCCGGCGCCTCGAGCCCCTTCGGGAAACACCACCACCAGACGCTCGTCCGCCAGCAGCTGCTCGCCGTGCTCGGGTATCCCCGTGAGGTGTCCCACTTTGCTCAACGCAGGCCGGGCGAAGGGAGCGCGCGTCAGGAAGTATTCCGCCATGCCCTGCCCGAGCCTCGGAGCATCGTCGTTCAGGAGCAGCGATGTGAAGATCATCGCTGCATCGGCGCCGAGACCGCCCGAGTGATTCGCGATGACCAGCGCCCGTCCCTGCGCGGGCACATTCTCGAGGCCGAATGCGGTCACCTTGAGGTAGTGCCGGTACATGTAGGCCATCGGCGAATAGGCGCGTATGAGGGCCTTCTTCGAGAGCCCGAAGCGATCGAATCCATAGTCGTCGAAGTCGATCGGCAGACGGTCTACGTTCCGTCTGACTTGTGGGTCGTCGAAGAAGGACATGGCTCGATCCGCAGCTTGCGCTCAGTCAAATAACTCAGCTTGGCGGCCAAAGCGAGCAAGATAGTCGCTCATTCGGAGCTTCCGAACCGTGCTCTGAGAGCTCATGTATCGAATCTTCCCGAAGATCGGTCGCTCGGGACCCCAGGGTCGGTCGTAGCGGCCGAGGACCCAAAAGATCCCCGAGTAACTATTGGGGTCGCGGCCGTCCACCGCGTACTTGTTGTTGAGCTCGATCATGACGGCCAGGGCGTCGCGTGCGCTCGGTGTCCACTCAAGGATCTTCTTGCCCCAAAGCATGCGCAGGTAGTTCTGTAGGCGGCCGGTTTCCGTGAGTTCGGTTTGTGCTGCATTCCAGATCGGATCGTGGGTCTGAGCGTTCTCCAGCTCCTCCAGAGAATAGAGGTGCTCGCGTGGATCGGCTTCGTGAAGCTCCAGGGTGGTCCGCGCCCACTCGGGGAGGGACTCGTACTGGTCGTAGCGGGGCTCGAGCGCGCACATGTTGAAGCCGATTTCGCGCCACGTGACCAGCTCGTCGAGAAACGCCTCCGCATTGTCGCTCATCCCCCACCAGCCCTCCCGGGCGCCATTGGTCTTTTTGGAGAGTTGCTCTGGGGACCAGCCTTCGTTCTGCGTGAGCTCGTGGAAGATCTGATGGGTCGAGACGTGTCCGAAATGAAGCCAAGGTGAGAGGCCGCTTGCGGCATCTTCGTCCGGATGGTTGCGATCCTCGGCATATCGATGAAAGCCATGGTCCAGAAAATCGAGCGCACGCTGCTCCCCGGCGATGAATCCGCCCTCGAAGTCGACCGCCGGCACCGTGTGGTCGATCTCCAAGGACGCGAGCGTATCGCCCGCCAGCGCCGCGTCGGTGGCCTCCGGCCACTTCTTCTTGATTTCGGACAACACCGAGGGGCCGGCCTCCTTCGTCGAGGGTGGCAGGTCCTCGAGCGGATCTTCCAGCGGAAGCTCGTCGAGATGAGGCGGGAGCTGCTTCTGCAGAAAGCGGCGAAAGTCGAAGGCCCGGCTGAAGACTCTGTCAGCGGCGCGCAGTGGAAGAAGCCCGTTGCTGTCGACGACCTCCAAACGGACGCCGACCTTCGATGCCGCTGCCCGCTGCATCGACGGAATGAAGAAGCTCGGATAGTCGTCGCTGACGACCAGACAAGCCTCTTGCGCCAGTGCCTCGAGGAGACCTCGACCCGCGCCAGGCGCCGGCTCGACGTAGGGGTAGTAGATGACGTTCTTTTCTCGGAAGTGCTTCCGATGCGCGCGCATCCCATCGAGGATGAAGCGGTGAAGGCGGTCGCTGGCCCAGGGATAGCCGGTTCGCAGGGCCTCCAAGATGACCAGGGGCTTGCCCGACACGCGCGCGTGCGAAGCGGCATGCTGGAGTGCGAAGCTCCACCTTGGCCGTCGGAAGGCCACCATCCAGTAGAGGACATAGCGACCGTCGGCCGATGGATTCTCGTTCAAGGCCCGGACCCGAATATCCGGAGCTCCGTTCACGATCCGCTCGCCTGTCTTTCGCGCTCCGTGGCTTGGATCAATTCGTGGGCTTCCAGAGCGGGCGCTTGAAGCACCAGATGGTCGAGCTCTTCGTTCCGGCCCCGCTCACCATTTCCCACCCTTGCTCTCCCATCTTGTTGGACGTTTCGGTGATCTGCGCGACGGCCCCAGACTCGAAGCATTGGTACTGCCACTGCGCCTTCTTTGGTGCTCCGTGGGTGTCGGCCGCAACGGTGCCCGTTCGCGCCACGAGCAGCCCTGCGGCAAAGGCTCCCACGAGAAACAAAGTCACGATAAACGCTCTCATCTGCATACCTCCTCCGGGCCCCGCTTATACCACGCGGGGCCGGCTCTCTCGGCCCCGGAAGGCGCGGCGAGCCCTTGCGCCGCTGCGGGGCAAGCCGATGGGGATTCCTATCGCATGGATCGCTCTACGCACTTGAAATAATGCACAAATTTTGATGGCCCTCGCCTGGTTTCGACCCTGCGAGAGCCCTAACCCCGCACGGCGAACCCTGTCCGAACCGCTTTGATCGCGCAGATCGCTTGCCGCCTCCACGCTCGATCAATTATGCTGCGGTTATGCAGTCACAGCGCATTTTTACGTCTTTGCTGGTTTCATTCACTGTTCTCGCCTTGGCCGCGTGTGGCGGCGATTCGGTCGGCGACGACCGGGGTACCGGAGGAAACGGCGGAGCTGGGGGAACGACCGGAACCGGCGGGACCGGGGGATCCACCGGCACGGGCGGAACTGGGGGGATCACAGGCACCGGCGGGACCGCGGGCACTGGAGGTGCTGGCGGCGTCGTGTTCGGCTGCTACCCGGCCCTGTGTCCGGACGGTAACTCCTACGGCTGCGGCGACTGCATGGACAACGACGGCGACGGATTCGTCGACGACAAAGATCCCGAGTGTCTCGGCCCTTGCGATGGGACCGAAGGGCCCGTCTTGCTCACCGGAACGCCCGGTGAAACCGGCAATCAATGCGGCGCCGACTGCTACTTCGACAGGGGAAATGGGTCGGGGTCCGGCGAGTGCAAGTGGGACCGGCGCTGCGATCCGGAAGAGCCCAAGGACGGTTGCGAATACAACCCAGCCCTCATCGGTCAGTCGAATTACTGCCCTGACCCGCAGCCCGAGCTCTGCGAGTCGACCTGCGGGGAGCTCACGCCGAACGGCTGTGACTGCTTTGGTTGCTGCACCTTCCCCGAGCTCGACGGCGGGTACGTCTTCCTCGGCTCCTTCATGGGCAACACGGGCACCTGCACCCTGGCGGACTTGAATGACCCCGCGCTCTGCAGGCCCTGCACACCCGCAGGCAACTGCTTGAACACCTGCGAGCGCTGCGAGATCTGTCTCGGCAAGCCGACGATTCCCGAAGACTGCTTCCCAGGCACGGGCGGCAGTGGCGGCACCGGTGGCATGGGCGGCGGCGGTACGGGCGGCGACGGCGGCAATTTGCGCTGCCCGCCCGACAAGCAGGAATGCGGCCTTCCAGGCGATGATCCGTGTCCGGCTGGAACGTTCTGCCTCACCGGCTGCTGCACCAACGCGGTGCAGTAAGCAACTCTAACCGAGGATGTCCGTCACCCGATGCACGTCATCGGGGTCGGACGTCGTCGGAACGAGCAGCACGTCATCGGCGCCCGCGTCCTTGGCCTGTTGCATGGCGTTCTTCAGCGCCTGCGGTGTCGTCGCGATGCAGATCTGCTTCACGTTCTGCCGCGCCACGGGCGCCATGAAATTCAGGTAGCGCTCGAGATAGTCGTCGAGCTGGGCACGCGCGTTCGGGCCGAGCGCGTACCAAAAGCCCGTGCCAAGCCATGGGGTGGGCCGGCCCTGCTCCTTCCATGCGCGCCTCGCTGCATCGAACTGCAGCTCCATCTCCGCAGGAGACGGTCCGAAGCTGAAGCCGCACAATCCATCGGCCCACTTGGATGCGGCTCGAATCGATTCGACCATCAGCGAGCCTGCGAGGAGCTTGGGGCCCCCTTCTTGGACGGGCGCGGGACCGACTGGTAACGCCCCCTCGACGACGGGCTCACCGCGCCAGACGCTTCGCATGGTCTCTACGCTCTTGGCGAGCCGGGTGAGACGATGGCCGAGCGGCACGTCGACCGATTGATAGTCCTGCTCGCGCCCCCCGACACCGAGGCCGGCGACGAATCTCCCGCCCGACAGCACGTCGATGGTTGCCAGCTGCTTGGCGAGCATCACCGGATGATGGAGCATCGGGACGAAGACCCCGCTCACGATCTTGACCCGTTTGGTGAGCACGGCGGCGGCTCCGAGGGCGGCCGTCATGTCCGGGTTGTAGAAGGAGATGCGCTCGCCAGCCGCGAGGCTCGCGAAGAAGCCCGAATCGATGCGGTCGCACCAGGAGAGGAAGGTGTCTCTGTCGAGGCCGGGCGCCATGACCGGCAGGTTCATCCCGATTTCCATGTGCTCCTCTTCGAACGGCCGCGAACGCTTTGCATCTGCGCGCGTTGGCGTCTAGGACTAGCTCCCTGCGTCACCCCCAAGGGGCCTGACCGGCGGAGGATACACCATGCGAAACCCCAAGGACTTCTTCAAACCGATGGCCATCGGGGCGCCCGAGCCTGCCCGTGAGATCCCGTTCCGGCCCTCCCGCATGATCCACTTCTTCGATCCGAGCAATCCGAAGATGGCGTCCAAGGCCGCAAGCATCGCAGAGAAGTGCGACGTGCTCCTCGGCAACCTGGAAGACGCCATTCAAGCGGACAAGAAGGTGGATGCGCGCGAGGGCTTCGTGAAGATCGCCAAGGAAAACGATTTTGGGGACTGTCAGCTCTGGACACGCGTCAACAGCTTGGACAGCCCGTGGTTCCTCGACGACATGCTTCGCATCGTCGAAGAAGTCGGCGACAAAGTCGATGTCATCATGATCCCCAAAGTCGAAGGGCCCTGGGACATTCACTTCGTCGACCGGTTGCTCGCTCAGCTCGAGGCTCGTGCCGGCGTCAAACGGCCCATCTTGGTCCACGCGATTCTCGAGACCGCGCTCGGTGTCGCAAATGTCGAAGAGATCGCCGGAGCGAGCCCGCGCATGCAGGGCCTGAGCCTAGGGCCGGCGGACCTCGCCGCGTCGAGACGCATGAAGACCACGCGCGTGGGCGGCGGGCACCCGGGCTATCTCGTTCGAGAGGATCCGAATCCAGATGACCCGGAGGCGCCTCGAAAGACTGCCCAGCAAGATCTGTGGCACTACACCATCGCACGCATGGTGGACGCCTGCGTCGCGAACGGCATCTACGCGTACTATGGCCCCTTTGGAGATATTCGCGACACCGTGGCTTGCGAGGACCAGTTCCGGAATGCGTTCTTGCTCGGATGCGTGGGCGCCTGGTCGCTTCATCCCGTGCAAATCGACATCGCCAAAAAGGTCTTCAGCCCGCCGGTCGACGAGGTGCTCTGGGCCAAGAAAGTCATCGAGGAGATGGGCGATGGCACCGGCGCAGTCATGATCGACGGCAAGATGCAGGACGATGCCACCGTGAAGCAATGCAAGGTCATGGTGGAGCTGGCCCGCATGCTTGCCGACAAGGACCCAGAGCTGAAGGCGGCCTACCAGCTTTGACAGGTGTGACCATGAACAAGAGGCATCGACCCCGACGAAGCGTTTTGTACATGCCGGGTTCCAACGCCCGCGCGCTCGACAAGAGCCGCACGTTGCCGTCGGATGGTTTGATTTTCGATCTCGAGGATGCCGTGGCCCCCGATGCCAAGGTGACCGCCCGCAACCAAGTCATGCAGGCCTACGAGGTCGGTGGATATGGGGAACGGGAGATCCTGATTCGCACCAACGGTCTGAATACCCCCTGGGGCTACGATGATCTGGTCGCGGTCGCGAGCGTGGGGGCGAGCGCGGTCCTGCTTCCCAAGGTCGAGAGCGCCGAGATGGTGCGGCAGGCCGAGTCGGTCTTGCTTTCCCATGGTGCGCCTTCCGATCTGGCGATTTGGTGCATGATGGAAACGCCCCGCGCGATGCTGCATGCGGAGGAGATCGCCGATGCAAGCCCGCGCCTTGGAGGTCTGGTCATGGGCACCTCAGACCTCGCCAAGGACCTTCAAGCGCAGCATACCGCGATGCGACTGCCGCTCATCACCTCGTTGGGGCTGTGCATGCTTGCGGCGCGAGCTGCGCGGATTGCAATTCTCGACGGCGTCTATCTCGACTTGAACGATCACGAAGGCTTCGTGGACTCTTGTCGGCAGGGCGCCGAGCTCGGGTTCGATGGGAAGACATTGATCCACCCCAAGCAGATCGAGGCCGCGAACGAAGTGTTCGCGCCGTCTGACGAAGAGGTCGAGCTCTCGCGGCGCATCATCGAGGCCTATGCAGCGGCGGAGGCAGAGGGCAGGGGCGTCGTGGTGGTGGACGGCAAGCTGATCGAGAGGCTTCACGTGGATCATGCGGAGCGCGTGGTTGCGCTCGCCGAAGCCATCCGACGATAGACCTTGCCTAACGCGGAGCGGAGGGGCTAATCTCCCCGCTCCAATATGAAATTCTACGAATTCGAAGCGAAGCAGCTCCTCCGAAAGCACGGGATTCCGCTCGTTCGAGGCGAGGTCGCCGAGACCGCCAAAGCAGCGAAGAAGATCGCCGCCGAAATCGACGGTCCGGTGATCCTGAAGGCACAGGTCATCGCACCCGGTCTGACCGCCACCTCGGTGAGGGAAGCGTCCGACCCCGCAGAGGCGAAGGCCGCGGCTGCGGAGCTTCTCGAAATCGACGATGGTGGGCGCAAGCCCAAAGGCGTCCTGGTCGAGGCGCGACCCTCAGGACCCACCTACAGCCTTTCGTTCACCTACGACGGCACGGCCAAGCTCCCCGTGATTGCTGGCAGTGACCTCGCCGGCAAGATCGACGACATCGGCGACGAGCATCCCAACCGAATCGTCCGGAGGCACTTCTCCGCGCTCTTCCCCTTTTCCGACTACATCGCCAAAGAGTTGGTCCGGTCGATGGGTTTCGGTGGGGGTGACCTCAATCGCATGACTCGGATCGTGTCGGGGCTCGCTCGGCTCTTCCTAAAATACGACCTGGCGGATCTCGACATCACGTCACTGGTCAAGCTCGATGATGGCAGCTTCGTCCTTCGAGATGTCGAGGCGGATCTCGAAATCGAAGCCCGCCACCGCCAAAGACCGATGCTCGACGAGCTGGGCTTTGCCAAGGACGACCTGAGGCAGGTGCGCGAGCCGACCGAATTCGAGCTCGAGGGCGCGCGGATCGACGCGGAAGACCCGCGAGGCATCATCAGTCCGATCGCAGAGTTCGACGGCAACATCGGCTTGGTCATCGGGGCCGGCGGCGGCTCGCTGACGCTGACCGACGCCGTCCGAAAGCACGGTGGGCGTCCCGCCAACTATGCTGCGATTGGAGGCAACCCCAGCGTCGACAAGGCACGACGGCTCACCAAGCTCGTCCTGAGCAAACCGGGCGTCGACAAAGTCGCGGTGATGTCGAACGTCGTATCCAACACGCGCGCTGACTTGGTAGCCCGCGGCGTCATCAAGGCCATCGTCGAAATGGGGTACGAGCCGGCCGACAAGATCCTGATCTTTCGAGTTCCTGGGGCTTGGGAGGCCGACGCCGCCAAGATCTTGAAGAAGTACGGCATCGAGTACTGCGATCGGACAGTCTCGATCAGCGAGGCGGCCAGACGTGCCGTCGAGAAAGCCGGCTAGGGAGATCAGTAATGGCCGTCATCGTTCACAAAGACTTCCAGTTCATCGTCCAGGGCATCACCGGCCGAGAAGCGCTCAACTTCACGCGCGAGTGCTTGGAGTACGGCTCGAAGATCATCGGCGGCGTCACGCCTGGAAAGGGCGGGCGAGAGGTGTATGGCGTCTCGGTCTACGACACGGTTCGGGAGATCACCGAAAGGGAGCGGGTCGACGGAACCGTCATCACGGTACCGCTCGCTTTTGCGCCGGACGCTGCATTCGAAGCCATCGATGCAGGGATCAAAGAGATCGTGATCATCACCGAGGGCATTCCACGAAAAGATGCGTCCGCCGTCGTGGAGTATGCAGCGCTGCGTGGCGCGCGCGTCATCGGCCCCAACTGCTTGGGCGTCATCACGCCGGACGTGTGTCGCTTCGGAAGCCTCGGCGGGCCTGCGGTGGATTGCCGAAAGGCCTTCAAGCCCGGGGTGGTGGGAGTCATGTCGCGCTCGGGCGGCATGACGACGGAAATCTGCAATGCGTTGACACTCTCGGGGCTTGGCGTCAGCACCGCCATTTCGATAGGCGGGGACCCGGTCATCGGCTCTACTTACGCCGATCTGATTCCGCTATTCGAAGCCGACGAAGATACCAGGGCCGTGGTGGTCTACTCGGAGCCTGGTGGCACCGCCGAAGCGGAGCTGGCGCGTTGGACACAGGAAAACAACAGCCGTCTTCCCATCGTGGCGTTCGTGGCGGGCCGCTTCATGGATGAGATGCCCGGGATGAGCTTCGGTCACGCGGGGACGGTCGTGAACAAGAAGGTGGACTCGCCCGCGGACAAGATGCGCCGTATGCGGGAGGCTGGCATCTCCGTTGCGGAAGAGATCGGCGACATCCCGGACCTAGTGCGGGAGCGGATCGGAAACTGAGGTCATCATGGGCATGTTCATACGCGTAGACGTCGACAACAGCATCGTGGCGAAGACTCCCGGCCTCGCTGAAAAGCTCGTCGAAGTGTGTCCCGTCAAAATCTTCGCCCTCGGGAAGAAGGCGGGCGCCGTCGCGGTCGTGGAAGAAAACGTAGACGAATGCACCCTGTGTGATCTCTGCATGCAAGCCTGCCCGCAGGGGATTCGCGTCATCAAGCTCTACGAATAGGCGCTCCCGTTTGCCGTGGCACGGTCGCGCGCCGGGAAACGAAGCATGAAGAATCGCGATCGGCCGATGAATCTCGCACCAGCAAGCGTGACCGACTATCGCGCACTGGCGCGCCGGCGTTTGCCGCGGCAGCTGTTCGACTACATCGACGGCGGCTCCTACGCGGAAAATACGATGCGCGCCAACGTCGAGGATCTGCAGCGCGTGCTTCTACGCCAGCGAATCTTGCGTAACGTGTCCGACATCGACCTTCGTGCCGAGGTCTTGGGAGAACGCCTGTCTCTTCCCGTCGTCCTCGGACCGGCGGGTCTGGCGGGCATGTTTGCGCGGCGCGGAGAGGTACAGGCCGCGAAGGCGGCCGAGAGAGAAGGGGTTCGTTTTTGCGAGTCGACCGTTTCGATCTGCTCCATCGAAGAGGTGAAGGCCGCGACGAGCGCGCCGTTTTGGTTTCAGCTCTACGTGATGCGAGACCGTGGATACGCCGAGGAGCTCATCGGTCGAGCGCGCGATGCCAGCTGCTCGGTCTTGGTCTTGACCATCGATCTCGCCGTGGTGGGCGCCCGCTATCGCGATGCCCGCAACGGCATGACCGTTCCCATCCGAGGGTCGAAGAAGCTCGTGCGAGCGTGGGACATCGTATCGCATCCTCGCTGGGTCGTGGACGTGGCGCTGCGGGGCGGGCCGTTGACCTTCGGCAATCTGGAAGCAGCCGTTCCGGACGCGGGCAGCCCGAACGACTTCAAAGATTGGGTCGATAACCAGTTCGACCCCACCGTGACCTGGGACGATCTCGCCTGGGTTCGCAAGCACTGGCCGGGCAAGCTGTTGCTTAAGGGCATTCTCGATGGCGAGGACGCCAAGCGCGCAGTCGAAGCCGGGGCCGATGGGCTTGTGGTCTCCAATCATGGGGGCCGCCAGCTCGACGATGTCCGCTCGACCGCGTCCGCCTTGCCGCACATCGTCGACGCAGTCGGCGATCGCATGGAAGTGCTCGTGGATGGCGGCATCCGCAGCGGCCTCGACGTCGTGAAGATGCTTTCGCTGGGCGCAAGGGCATGCTTACTCGGACGCGCCTGGACTTATGCGGTTGCGGCACGCGGCGAGGAAGGCGTCGCGCACATCCTTCGCATCATCCGTCAGGAGATGAAGGTCGCAATGGCCCTCACCGGTAATCGCGAGCTTTCCGAGCTCGGTGCACACGCGCTCGATCGCTGACGCCGCTCGTGCTCAGCGAGCCAACCATCGAGGCGCGCGTTTCTCGATGAATGCGCGTGGGCCTTCCTTGGCGTCCTCGGTTTGCATGTTTTTCTGAAAAGCCTCGAAGCCTTCGCGCCAGAGCGTTGCGTCGTCGGCAGTGAAGGCGCGAGCAGCCAGGTTTCGGCTGGCCTGCACGGCCAGCGGGGCGTTGGACGCGATCTTCCGGGCGAGGGAGAGCGCCTCTTCGCGCACTCGTTCCGGGCTCACCAAACGGTTCACCAGCCCGAGCTGGTAGGCGCGCTCGGCGCTGAGCGGCTCGCCGGTGAGGATGACCTCCATGGCTTGGGCCAGGCCGATGGCGCGTGGCAGCCGAAACAGCCCGCCCGCCACGGCGATGAGCGCGCGCTTCACCTCGGGAAGGCCGAAGAAGACGTCGTTCGAAGCGACGATCATGTCGCACGCCAATGCTATCTCGCAGCCACCTGCGAGCGCGGGACCTTGAAGGGCGGCGACGAGCGGTTTGGTTCGCTCTCGGTGAACGATTCCCCCGAATCCCCCCTTGGCCGTCGCCGTTGCGCCTGCGTTGCCGGCCGCGATTTCTTTCAGATCCGCGCCGGCGCAGAAGACAGGGCCGTTGGCGGTGAGCACCGCCGCCCAGAGCGACTCGTCGGACTCGTAGCGATCCAGAGCTGCCTCGATTCCGCTCGACATGACACCGTTGATCGCGTTGCGCGCCTCGGGCCGGTCGAGCGTGATGATGGCCACGTGGTCTTGGGTTTCGAAATGGACGCTCATGGGCTTTGCTCCTTTTGGATGCGTAGGTTTCCGTGTCCGCGCAGGCGCGGCAACTGATTTTTACCGGCGGGACTGTCGAGGGCGCCGCGGAGTCCTACAATGCGTAACGTGTCGTCATGAGCGTCCGACCTGCCATCGACCCTCTTTGCAAGCCTTGCGAATCGACTCCGGCCGTCGAGACCATCATCGAGGCACGTCCCCGCGATCTCGGTGGGGTCAGCGTGAGGCGGATCCTGCCGTCGTCCGCGCGGCGGCTCGTCGGCCCCTTCATCTTTTTCGACGAGATGGGTCCAGCGCGCTTTCCGAAGGGGCAGGGCATCGACGTGCGTCCGCACCCTCACATCAATCTCGCGACGGTGACCTACCTCTTCGAGGGCGAGATCATCCACCGGGACAGCCTCGGCTCGCACCAAGCGATTTGTCCCGGCGCGATCAACTGGATGACCGCCGGCCGGGGGATTGTCCATTCGGAGCGCACCGGCCTAGAGGAGCGAGCGAGAGGGGCGAGCCTACACGGGATTCAGCTTTGGGTCGCATTGCCGAAGGAGCACGAAGAAGCCGCTCCTGAATTTCACCATCATCGTGCCGAGGCTTTGCCGACTCTCGAGCAAAACGGGGCCGCCATTCGTGTTCTGGCAGGCTCCGCGTACGGCACGACGTCTGCGGTCAAGACCTTTTCGTCGTTGTTCTACGTGGAAGCCGTGATGCCGGCGCATAGCGAGCTCGCGGTGCCGTCTGAGCACCCCGAGCGCGCGGCCTACATCGTCGAGGGCGCGGTGTGCTGTGGGCGCGAGCGTTTCGAGGCACACCGCATGCTGGTCTTCTCGCCTGGCTCTGCGCCCAAGCTTCGAGCCGAGCGTGACTCGAAGATCATGTTGATCGGCGGAGCGCCGCTCGATGGCGAACGGCACATCTGGTGGAATTTCGTATCGAGCTCCCGCGAGCGAATCGAGCAGGCCAAGCGGGACTGGCGAGAGAGACGTTTCCCTCCAATTGCCGGGGACGAGCTCGAGCGAGTGCCTCTTCCCCAATCGTGATGCCTCGGCTCGGAGCGCTTTTTACTGCGCTTCGGGTTCAAAGCCCATCCCGTAAGCTCCAGTCAGTGAGTCGCGAAACACCTCCATGACGGGAGGCGCGTAGGTGAACCAGACCAGGGCGGCGCCGAGCGAGACGAGCAGGCCGACTGCCGCGAGCATGGAAGAGCGCGACGGCACCGGACCGATCGCAATGCGGTATGCGACGTAGTGTCCTGCCGACATAGCGACGGCGAAGATCGCCACATCGGCGAACAGGTAGTGACGGCCGAGGATGCCTGTGTATGCGTAAAAGAGCGGCACGATGAGCAAAGTCGACACCCATGCAGATGCAGCGGTGCACACGAGTCGGCGCGCGACGGTCGGCAATCGCAGGTTGAGAAGGCCATCGACGAGCAGCGTCGGCCAAAACGCCATCTTGATATGCTCCCACAACGATTCGTTCACCGGAGCGATCCAGCCGAGCGGCGCCCACCTTCCGATGGCATCGAACAGGAAATGCGCCGCCGCCCCAACGATGAATGCGATCCACGCTTCGGCGAAGAACAGCAAGCGCAGCTCGCGCGATTCGTCGTCGTGTCGCTTCATCCTGGCGGCTCGTGCTACGGCGCCTCGGACTCGCGCTCCTGCTCCCGCGAGACGAGTTTCGCGAGGTCGGTGAGCTCCTGCGCCATCCAATCGACCAGGTCGTCGAATGCGATGATCCCTTGTAGGCGGTCTTGTGCATCGACGACGGGGATTCGGCGGACGCCACGGGAACGCATCTTCTTGCGAACCTCGTACATCCGTTCGTTTTCTCGTGCGCTTATCAGCCCGTCGCTCATGACCTCGGCCACTTGCATCTCATCGAGCGCATCGGGTTTCTCGACGAGGCCTTTCACGACCAGATCTCGATCGGTGACCATGGCGACCGGCACTCGCTCGCCGTCGCGCTCCTCGACCACCACGAGACAGCCGACGTGGTAGTTCTTCATCAAGCGGGCAGCCTCCAGGACGCTCTCGTCCGGCCGGATGATGTAGACGGTTCGGTTGCAAAGCTCGCCAGCAGTCATGTGCGTTCCTCCGCGCTTTCCGAGCAAGCTTACCGGCTCGGCGCGCTTCGTACAGGAGGCAACGAGATCACCCCTGCCCGGACGAGCGCTTCTGCTTGCTCCCGGGCGAGACGAATCTTGTTTTCCGCCTCTTCCAACAACGATTCGCGGGTGCGCTCGGTCGCCGTGAGCCCTTCCGCTTGGGCAGCCATTGCCGTCGCCGCCGCGACGCGGGGATAGACCTGCCATTCCTCCATGCTCGGAAGGATGGCGTCTTCCCGCAGGCCCCGCTCCCGCGCGAAGGAAGCGAGCTCATGCGCCGCGGCAACGGCCATTTGGTCGCTGATCCTCCGTGCCCGCACGTCCAACGCACCGCGAAAAATTCCGGGAAACGCAAGCGAGTTGTTCACCTGATTGGGAAGGTCGCAGCGCCCGCTGGCCGCGATGCGGGCGCCGGCCTCGCGGGCTCGATCCGGCCAGATCTCCGGCACGGGGTTGGCGCAGGCGAACACGATGGCGTCCGAGGCCATCGCGCGGATCCACTCGGGACGGATGAGGTCGGGCCCAGGAGCCGAGAAGGCGATGCACACATCGGCGCCCCGAAGGGCCTCTGCAATTCCCCCGATCACGCCGTCGGCATTCGTTTCGCAGCAGATACGCCACTTGTCGGCGAGCGCGTCTCGCTGCCGTTCGATGTCGTTTCGGCCGGTATGGAGCGTGCCGCCTCACAAGAGCCGAAAGGTTGCCACGTTGGCCGCCCCCACCCCGATCATCGCGATCCGCAACGAGCCCAGCGGCTTTCCGACGATCTCGGCAGCGTTGGTCAACGCAGCGAGCAGCACCGTGGCCGTACCTTGCTGATCGTCGTGCCAAATCGGCACCCGCATGCGCTCGCGCAATGCATCGAGCACGCGAAAGCAGCGAGGGGACGCGATATCCTCCAGATTGATGCCGCCAAAAGAAGGTTCGAGCGCTTGCACCGTGCGCACGAGTTCCTGCTCATCGGCGACCCGCACGCAAAGGGGCGTCGCGTCCACGCCGCCGAGCACCTTGAAGAGGAGCGACTTTCCCTCCATCACCGGGAGCCCGGCCTCGGGCCCGATGTCTCCGAGGCCGAGCACGCGGCTCCCATCGGAGACGATGGCGATGGCATTCCCGCGATTGGTCTGCTCCCAGACACGCTCGGGCTCCGCGACGATGGCCCGGCTCGAAGCCGCCACGCCCGGCGTGTACCACAAGGCGAAGTCCCGGAGGTCGCGCACCGGACAGCGAGGCGCAATCTGTACCTTCCCGCGGTAATAGGCATGCAAGCGCAGGGCTTCTTGCGCGATGTCGCTCGCCACGGATTGCGAATCGCCTGGATTGGCAGCCATCGGCGCGACGCTATCATGGTTTCGACTCGCAGCGCGGCGCGAATCGGTGCACGGTTCGTAACGTGATGCTCGATCGGCGGCAGTGGATGATGGCCGCGGGCGCAGCGACGCTGGCTACGGCCGCGCCCGTGCTGACTGGCGCGCGCAAGAACGATCGAGTCACGTTGTTCTTGTGCGGTGACGTGATGACGGGACGCGGGATCGATCAGGTGATGCCGCATCCGAGCGATCCGCGCATCTTCGAGAGCTATCTCAAGAGCGCGCGAGACTACGTCTCCCTTGCGGAACGCGAGAATGGGCCGATCCCCAAACCCGTAGGGTACGATTACATCTGGGGAGCCGCCATCGGGGAGCTCGAGCGTCGCCGGCCCGATGCCCGCATCATCAATCTCGAAACGAGCATCACCAAAGAAGACGATCCGGAGCCCAAGGGCATCAACTACCGCATGAATCCGGAGAACGTGCGTTGCCTCACCGCCGCGCGGATCGACTGTTGCGTCTTGGCGAACAACCACGTGCTCGATTGGGGTCGCGCCGGCTGCGTGGATACCCTCGAGACTCTGCACGGTGTGGGCATCGCTACTGCGGGGGCCGGCCGCAATGCGAGCGAAGCGGCTTCCCCAGCGCCTCTGTCCACGCGCCACGGCCAGATTCTGGTATTCGGTGTCGCCTCTCGGACCAGTGGGGTTCCCACGAGCTGGGCGGCCACCGACTCTCGGCCGGGCGTCGAGCTGCTGCCCGATCTTTCCGAGCAAACGGCCGACCGGATCGGGGGGCGCATCCGAGCGGCACGCAAGGACGGGGACATCGTGGTCCTGTCCGTTCACTGGGGCGGCAACTGGGGATACGAGATTCCCGCCGATCAACGGACCTTCGCCCATAGGCTCATCGACAGCGAGGCGGTGGACGTCATCCACGGGCACTCCTCGCACCACCCGAAGGGCATCGAGATCTACAAGGGCAAGCCGATCTTGTACGGCTGCGGCGACTTCATCAATGACTACGAGGGCATCGGAGGTTACGAGACGTATCGGGGGGACCTCGCCCTGATGTACTTCCCGACCTTGGACGCCACGACGAGAAAGCTCGTGCAACTCGATCTGACCCCGCTTCGCATGAAGCGGTTTCAGCTTCATCGCGCGTCAGACGAAGACACGAAATGGATTCGCGACGCGCTCGCCCGGGAAGGACTGCTGTTGGGCAGCACGGTCTCGCTCGTGGAGCGCGGCACGCTACGCGTCAGCGCCAGCTGACGGGCGATTTTCGCCGTGTGCACCACCGCTTTGTGCCGCTTTACGGGCAATTTTGCGAGCTTGCAGGCCGTGGGGTTGCACAACCTCGCTTTCGCGGTAACCGGCCGGTGCCAATCGGCGCATTGGACGATCAAACATGATGAAAGACCTCAGTAAATACCGAAATATCGGCATCTTCGCCCACGTGGACGCGGGAAAGACCACGACGACCGAGCGCATCCTCAAGCTTACCGGCAAGATACACAAGATCGGCGAGGTTCACGACGGCGCGGCCACCACCGACTTCATGGAGCAGGAGCAGGAGCGCGGCATCACGATTCAGTCCGCCGCCACCACGTGCTTCTGGAACGGCCATCAGCTGAACATCATCGATACGCCGGGACACGTCGATTTCACGATCGAGGTCTACCGATCGCTCAAGGTGCTCGATGGGGGCGTGGGCGTTTTTTGCGGCTCCGGCGGCGTCGAGCCGCAGTCCGAGACCAATTGGCGCTACGCGAACGACTCCAAGGTTGCGCGGCTGATCTTCGTCAACAAGCTCGACCGTCTGGGCGCGGACTTCTACCGCGTCGTCAACCAAATCAAGTCCGTTCTGGCGGCCAAGCCCCTGGTCATGGTGTTGCCAATCGGAAGCGAGTCCGACTTCGTGGGCGTCGTCGATCTGCTCACTCAGAAAGCATACGTTTGGGATGATTCGGGTCAGCCCGAGAACTACGAGATCAAGGATGTCCCCGAGGACATGAAGGATCTCGTCGAGAAGTACCGGTTCGAGCTCATCGAGACGGCCGTCGAGCAGGATGACGAAGCGATGGAGCAGTACCTCGAGGGCCACGAGCCGGATGTCGAGACCATGAAGAAGTGCATTCGAAAGGGCACCCGGGACCTCTTCTTCTTCCCGACGTACTGCGGCTCGGCATTCAAGAACAAGGGCATCCAGCTCGTTCTCGACGCAGTCGTGGATTATCTGCCCGACCCGACCGAGGTCCCTCCACAGCCCGAGATCGATCTCGAAGGCCATGAGACCGGTCAGTTTGCAATCGTCGACCCCACCAAGCCCGTGCGCGCGCTTGCGTTCAAGATCATGGACGATCGCTTTGGCGCGTTGACGTTCACCCGGATCTACTCGGGGACCATCAACAAGGGCGACACCTTGGTCAACACCGCCACCGGAAAGACCGAGCGCATCGGACGGATGGTCGAGATGCACGCCAACGACCGCACCCTGGTCGAGTCCGCGCAGGCCGGAGACATCGTCGCCATGGTCGGGCTCAAGGACGTGCGAACCGGTCACACGCTGGCCGACCCCAAAGCGCCGGCCACGCTCGAACCGATGGTTTTCCCCGATCCGGTCATTTCGGTTGCCGTCAACACCAAGGACAAGGCCAACAGCGAGAAGCTGAGCACCGCGCTCGGAAAGATGGTGGCCGAGGATCCGTCCTTTCAGGTCGAGGTCGACCAAGAGTCGGGCGAGACGATCCTCAAAGGCATGGGCGAGCTTCATCTCGACATCAAGGTCGACATCCTTCGGCGGAGCCACGGTGTCGAGGTCGAGGTCGGTGCGCCACAGGTTGCCTATCGTGAAACCATCACCAAGCCCGTCAACGACGTCTACGTGCACAAGAAGCAGACCGGCGGCTCGGGCCAGTTCGCGAAGATCGACTACAACATCGAGCCCGCGGAGCCTGGGGAAGGCTTCCTCTTCGAGTCCAAAATCACCGGCGGGAGCATTCCCAAGGAGTTCATCCCAGCGGTCGAAAAGGGCTTCAAGCAGATGATTGGCGAGGGGCCTCTGTGCGGGTTCCCGGTGGTCGACTTCAAGGTGTCACTGAACGATGGCGCATTCCACGCGGTCGATTCCTCGCAAATGGCGTTCGAGATCGCGGCAAAGGCCGCCTTCCGCCAAACGATGCCCAAAGCCGGCCCTCAGCTCCTCGAGCCGATCATGAAGGTCGACGTGTACGTTCCGGAGGCCAACGTCGGCGACGTCATCGGCGATCTCAACCGCCGCCGTGGCGTGGTGAGCTCCCAGGAAAAGGGCGTGACCAACGTGCATGTGAGGGCGGACGTCCCGCTGAGCGAGATGTTCGGATATATCGGCGACCTACGCTCCGCCACCTCGGGCCGCGGCCAGTTCACGATGGAGTTCAAGAACTACGCCCCGGTACCGCGCAACATCCTCGAGAAGGTTCAAGCGGAGGTCGCCGAGCGCAAAGCAAAACGGAAGTGAGCTCCTTCCGCTTCCTACGGGGCTTTTCGCGGCGTCGTGAGAGCTCTATGAACGGTGGTGCACCATGGCACGGAGGTTCTCCAATTTGGATGGAACCGCCGACGTTGCCGACCTCGTCGACGTTTTGAGGTGGCAGCTCGGCTTTCACGACGAGAGGCGGCCGCGCGCTCCGGCGACCGGCGTCGACGTGCCGACCGTGTCAAACGACGGCCGGGTCCTGCGGCACGCAACCAAGGACGCCTTGACTTGGATCGGACATGCCAGCTTTCTGATTCAGTTGGGCGGCCGCAGCGCGCTCATCGATCCCGTCATGTCGGACCGGCTCAGCGCCGTCGTTCGGCGCAACGTGGCGCCGGGGCTCGATTGGCCGGCCCTTCCAAAGATCGACGTGGTCTTGGTGACCCACAACCACCGCGATCACATGGACGGGCCCACTCTCAAGCGACTCGGAAGAGATCCGGTCTACGTGGTGCCTCGCGGCCTCGGTCCTTGGTTCGAGCGAGCCGGTCTTCGCCGGGTCGTGGAGATGGACTGGTGGCAGGAAGAAGAGATCGAAGGCCTACACGTGACCTTCGTGCCCTCACAGCACTGGTCGCGGCGTGGGCTCACCGACATGAATGCAAGCTGGTGGGGCGGCTACGTCCTCGAACGCGGCGGCCTGCGGGTCTATCATTCCGGGGACACGGCCTGGTTCGATGGATTCTCGCTGATCGGCAACCGCTGCGGAGACATTCATGCCGCCATGCTTCCTATCGGTGCATACGCGCCGCGGTGGTTCATGCGCCCGCAACACATGGATCCCGGGGATGCGGTCCGGGCGTTCGAGGCACTTGGCGCGTCGAAGCTCGTTGCGATGCACTGGGGAACGTTCAAGCTCACCGACGAGCACCTCGCCGAGCCGCCCGAGCTGCTCCGGGAGGTGTGGGCGCGGTCGGGTCTGCCCGAAAGGCACCGGCTCGTACCCGCGATCGGCGAAACACTGCTG
The DNA here is from genome assembly GCA_001303415.1 of Myxococcales bacterium SG8_38. Classification (GTDB taxonomy): domain Bacteria; phylum Myxococcota_A; class Polyangia; order Polyangiales; family Houyiibacteriaceae; genus SG8-38. Next base: position 34,363 of record LJTN01000021.1, on the reverse strand, counting down.
CTCGATCGCTGACCCCAGCGACGCGCCTGGTCCTTCCGAGGTGTCATTTTGGGCCCTTGGTGCGTATTCTGCTGGCGCTGGCGCCCCCGAGCCAGACAGCCTACGTGTATCAACAGCATGGAAGCGACGCCCACAACGGTTGACGAGAGGCTCGAGATTCCGCGGCTCGAATCGCCCCGCAGACGCGTGATCGCAATCGCGACCGTGGTGCTGTTGATGGTGGGTGCGGTGACCGCGTACTTCGTGTCGCGACGTCCGCAGGATAGCCCCTACCGTGTTACGCCCGTGACTCGGACTTCGATCGTGAAGGAGATCCGGGTGACCGGGCATCTCGAGCTGACCGACGAGGTGGAGGTGCCGGCGCCGATCGAAGGCCAGCTCGTGGAGGTCTTCGTCGAGCCGGGAGATCAGGTCGAAAACGGCCAGCTCCTCGCTCAGCTGGACGAAGGCTCAGCCCAAATGGCCGTCGACGTGTCGCGAGCGGAGCTCGAAGTGGCGCGTGCGCGAATTGCCGAGGCAGAGGCGGCTGTCCAACGCGCCAAGCAGGCGCTCGAGCGAACGGAGCGATTGGCGGAGAAGGGCCTGGCCAGCGAGCGCGTGCTCGAAATCGCTCGCTCGGAAACGGCCAAAGCACGAGCCGCGCTCCAGGCAGCCCGGGCGGAGCGCTCCGCCGCGCAGAGGCGGCTCTCGCTCCGCAGCCTCGAACGCAAGCGCACGAGCATCGTGGCGCCGCGCGCGGGCCTGGTTTTGGAGGTGCCTCCGCGCACGGGCATGATCGTCGGACCTCGAAACCGATTGTTCCGAATCGGGGCTCCGGTCGAGGAGATGCACGTGAGGGCTCCCATCGGCGAGGCCGACATCGGCGAGGTCGTGGTCGGGCAGGGGGCCAAGTTCGAGGTCCCCACGTATCCCGGCAAGGTGTTCGAGGCCACCGTGAAGCACATCAGCCCCGACCCGAAAGTCGAATACGGGGCGATCTTCTACGACGTCACGCTGAAGACCAGCAACCCGGAGCGGGTGCTGCTCCCGGGCATGACGGCCCAGGTGCGCATCAAGGTCGCCGAGGTCGATGACGTCTTGGCGGTTCGAGAGGCATCGCTTCGATTCACACCGGAGGGCGCTCCGTCCGCACCCGCGCGCACTCGCGTTTGGCGCGTCGAAAGCACCAAGCTCGAGGAGGTAGCGGTGGAGCCCGGCCTTTCCGATGGGGCAATGACGGAGGTGCGTCCTACCGAGCCCGAGAGCCTTCGCATCAACGACAAGATCGCCATTGGGCTTGCGCTCAATGACGACAACGCGGCGGCGGCGCCTTCCTTGTCGCTTCGGGGTCATCGGCAATGAGCGGCTTTCCGATCGTCGACGCGGGCGGCATTTGCAAAGAGTTCCCAAACATGAGTGCGCCCGTGCTCGACGGTGTGAGCCTGACCGTCGACTCAGGCGAGATCGTCGCGCTCCGCGGACCCTCGGGATCGGGCAAGTCGACACTGCTGAACATCCTCGGTTGCCTCGACGGCCCCACGTACGGGACCTATCGTCTCGGGGGTCGCGACGTATCGACACTGACGCCGCGCGAGCGAGCTTGGGTGCGCCTTCACTACATCGGGTTCGTCTTCCAATCGTTTCACCTCATCCCGGATCACACCGTTCTCGAGAACGTTACGCTGCCGCTCTACTACATGGGTGTCGGACGCCAGGAACGCGAGGCGCGGGCCATCGAGCTCATCGATCGCGTCGGCCTGAGCCATCGACTCAAGCACCGTCCGGCACAGCTCTCCGGTGGAGAGAGGCAGCGGGTTGCCATTGCGCGTTCGATTGCGGGGGAGCCTCGCCTCCTGCTCGCCGATGAGCCGACTGGGGCGCTCGACACCCGAACCGGAAACGAGGTCATGAGCTTGCTCAAGGAGATTCACGAAGCGCGTTCCTTGACGCTGATCATCGTGACCCACGATCCCGAGGTGGCGGCTTTCTGTCATCGTCAGATCTTCCTGCGCGATGGAAAAATCGTGGATGGGGAGTACAGGCATGCGGCAAACGCGTAGCGAGATTCTCGGCCGTGCCTTGCGCACCGCGGTCCGGAATCCCGGCCGGACGCTGCTCACCATGCTGGGGCTCGCCATCGGAGTCGGTGCATTCTTGGCCATGGTGAGCTTCGGTACGGGTGCGCGGGCCTCGGTGATGGAGCAGTTCGAGCTTCTCGGGACTCGCGTCGTCTACATCTGGACCAACATGAACCGGAGGGATTTCGGGGGTAGCGCGAGGCCGCTCACCGATTTCGACGTGGAGGCCCTCAAGCGTGAGGCCATGACCGTGGAGCGCGTGGTTCCTCGGATCACCGAGGTCCAGAACGTGAGATCGGCGCAGACTACGTTTCCGACGAAGGTGACCGGCACGATGCCGGGGTTCGTGGACATTCGGGAGTGGCCGCTTCTGGTGGGCGGTATGTTCGACGACACCGACGTGCAGCAGCGTGCCAAGGTGGCCGTCATCGGGACGACCGTCGCACAGGCGCTTTTCGGCCGGCGTGATCCCGTAGGCGAGACCATCACCATTGGCTCCAATCTTCCTTGCCGCATCATCGGCGTCCTCACTTCCAAAGGGCAGCAGACGACCGGCGAGGACATGGACGAAATCGTCCTCATCCCGGCGACCACCTACGAGGCCTTTCTCGGAATGCCAATCGGCTACCACGAGCTCATGCTGCAAGTTCGCAACATCCGGCTATTGGAAACCGGAATGGTCGAAGCCGTCCCCATCATGCGACGGTCTCACCGTCTTTCCGAGAACGACCCGGATGATTTTCGCATCGCCAGCCCCGCTCAAGCCGCGCAGGTGGCCAGATTCGTATCGACCATCCTGACCGGGCTTCTCATGGGAATTGCGGCCGTGTCTCTGCTGGTCGGAGGCATCGGTGTGATGAACATCCAACTCGTATCGGTTGCCGAGCGCACGAAGGAGATCGGCATCCGGTCTGCGATTGGCGCGTCCCCGCGACAAATACTGGTGCAGTTCCTGGCCGAGGCCGTCGTCTTGTCCTTCACCGGCTCGATGGTCGGGGTGGCGCTCGGGTGGGTCGCGTCGAGCTTGGTTGCACGAGCGATGGCATGGTCCGGGAACCTATCGGTTCTCACCATCGCGGGCGCGGCGGCATTCGGCACGAGTGTCGGAGTGGCCTTCGGCTATCTTCCGGCCAGGCGTGCGGCGCAGCTCGAGCCCATCGAAGCACTGCGCCATGAGTGAGGTAGAACATGACGAAGCTCTGCAATGGAAAAGGCCGAGTAGCGGCCGTCTTGGCGCTGCTTGCCACACTGCTCATGCCGGAGGCGGCATCCGCTGAAGTGGTTACGCTTCCCGAGCTCGAGGCGATTGCGCTTCAGAGTCGGGCGCGCTGGGAGGCGATTGAGGCAACCACGGAGCGGGCCGATGCCGAGGTGGATGCCGCGCGCGCCGGCCTCCGGCCGTCGTTTTGGGTGAACGTCGGCGCCATCGCCGCACCGGGCTCCAACATCGAGCGTGTCGAGGCCACCGACGGTCGCGTGGTCAACGTGCGCGCCTCGCCGACCGTCGGAGAGCGGACCGCGTTTCGTCCCAACGCGCGATACGAAGGTATCGTCCAAATGCGCGCTCCGCTCTACGACGGCCAAAACCGGGCAGCGATCGAGGCAGCCGAGGCCTACCATGCCGCTGCCCGCGCGAGCTCGACCGCTTCTCGGCAGCAGGTGCTCGTGGTGGTGCGCGCGTCGTATCTCGACTGGTTGGCCGCGTATCTCGATCACGATTTCGCGGCAGCTGCGTCCAACGATGCCGCTGTCGAGCGGGAGCGTATCTCGGACCGCGTCGCCGATGGCGACGTCCCTGCATCCGATCTCGACGATGCCCGCTATCAGGAGCTGCAAGCCGAGCTGGAAGCCGCCAACGCAGGGGCTCGCTTGGCCGACGCCCGCCTCGCGGTCGAGGCCGCCGCTGGTGTGGAGCTTTCCGCCGAAGCCACGCCCGATCTTGGTCTGCTCGCCATCCAAGCCGACGAGTCCGATACCGGCGCGGATTGGGAAGCAGAGGCGCTGGAGCGCGAGCGAGATGCGGCACGTCAGGAGGCCCGCATGCATCGAAAGAGCCGCGCGCCCGTGCTCGCGGTCGTGGGCCAGACCGGCGTGGCTGGCGTGAACGACCGCGTCTTTCCGATGTACCAGCTCGGCGTGAACCTCGCCGTTCCGCTTTGGGATGGAGGAAGGGCGGTGGCCATGGCGAACGCCGCCGACGCGCGCGCCATCGAGCTCGGCGCGCACGCCCGTGACGCTCGACTCGCCAGCGACGACGAGCGTGCGCAGGCCATCCTCGATCGTCAGCAATCGGAGCAGCAGCTCGGTCTGGCGGGCGAGCTGGTTTCGGTCGCAGAGCGGCGTGTCGAGCAAGCCCAAGCGAGCTACGAGCTCGGGGAAGCGAGCGTGGAAGCGGTGGCTGCCGCTCGAACGGCTCTTCGCGAAGCGCAAATGCGGCGCGTGCAGATTCAGGTGATCCGCGCCGACGCAATCTTGCGCCTGAACGAGGAAGAGCGCTCAGTGACGCCAGACGTACTCGAGCAGTAACCAGTGCTCCGGGTTCGGGAGCCGCGCGATGGTCGATGCTCTCCGATCGAGAAACGCCCGAAGGTCGTACCGGAGCCGAAGGGCGTGCCGCTCGCGGGGCGCGAGGGAGGCGTCCACGAAGGCCCACAGCATTTGCTGCAGGCGGTGGTTGTCGGAAACATCCTCGAAGTCGTAGCGGACGCGAAACCGGATGCGCAGCATGTCGACCGGACGCGTGACGAGGCTCGCAGTAGCGGCGACATCGTGCTGAAGCTGCGTCGTGTCCCTCGGGGCTCCGATCAGCCGATGCCGAAGCTGCGCGGACAGGGCCACCGGGCGGGCGGAGTCATATGCGAGCTGTGTGGCCGCGACCAAACGCTCTTGCGCACCGTGCTGGTGCTCCACCCAGAGCGCCAAGGACCACGAGGCGCCGAGCTTCCAATCGGCGCGGCCGAAGAACGCCGTTCCCATGGCTCCCGAGGAGAGCCTACGCCAGCAATCGGCCACTGCCCGGACCGTCACATGAGCGCCCACGTCGGCGGTTGCGGCAATCCGGAGCCCCGCCTCGTCACGGGCGCGCAGCCCATCGAGCTCGTCAGGCGCAGAGATGGGGCGGGCGTAGGGGTTGGCGTACCGGGATCCATAGTACCGCATCGACACGTCCACCGTTGCTTCGGGCAAGGTGGTCACGCTGCGGAACAGAAGGCCGAAGCCGCCGCCATCGCCTTGGTTGTCGAAGCTGCGGGCTACTTCGAGGAACAAATCCTGCGAGCGGAAACCAAACGCGGCGTCGACACCTACGGCGCCGAACGCACCGCCAAACGGCTTGCGCGCGGTCTCTTGGAAGCCGAGCGCTGCGCCTTGGACGAGCCATCGCGGCGCGGCGCCGTACCCGGTCACGCCCAGGTGTCGCCGCGCGTTCCAAAAGTAGCTTGCATGGCCGCCTCCCAGTGCTTCGACGTACATGAAAGGGAGGGTCGCGAATCGGGCCGCGGGCGCGGGCTCCGTCGACCGGCCCGCGCGCACGTAAACCCGGGGAGCGCCGCACCCGGGGTCTTCGTCTCGCCGAGGGTCTTCACAGCTGGAGGCGACGGCGATTTCGCTCTGCGAAAGCCCATGGACTTGATAGGAGCCCCATGCGTGGGCTTGCACCCATCCGTCGCCCGCTGGCTGCTCGAGCCCCAATGCGATGCCCGCCAGACGATTGGTCCAGGCATAGTCCGGTGTAACATGGATGACCGGCACGCTCGGGCACGGTGATTGCGCGAGCTCTCCGGCGGCACGCTTGCAGGCGCGTGTGAGGTCGCCGTCGCTTCGGAGCTCGTAGTCTCCGAAGAACCCGTTGGGCGTGGCTTGGTCCGTCACATCGAAGGTTACGCGCTGACCGAAGCCGACTCGGTAGGTTCCTGCGATGACCTCCCAAGAAGCGCCTTGCCAGTGAAGGTACAGCTTTGGGACCTCGAAGCGAACCCGCTCGGGCGCCGCGACGAGCGCGCTCCGGCTTGCATCCCACCGAACGCGACGCAGGCGATTTCGAGTGAGCGTTGCCGCGGCCCCGATGTCGAGGTTTCGGAGCGGGCGCACGCGCGCCTGTGCGGCAAGCGGGGGCGGCAGACGATCGTGGCGGCCGCTCCACCGTCCTTGGGCTCGGATGAAGGCGTCTGCATGGCGCCGCGACGGTTCGGGCGGATCGATGAGAATGAATGGGTCGAGGGATGTTGCCAGCTCGGCCGCGAGGATACCTGCGGCGACGAGATCGCGGAGATCATAAATCGCCCCGGTTCGTTGCCGATACGCAATGATGCGATCGACGTCCGCGTAGTCGAGGTTTGGTAGCAGATAGAGCCGCTTCCGGTCCGCGCGATTGATCTCGACGCGCGTTTGGTGGAGGAACAAGAGCGCATCGAAGGAAGCCTCCGAGATCTGGTCGGTCGCCAAGAGGTCGTAGAGGTCGTCCTCGGTTTCGATGTCGATGTAGATCTCATAGGGAAGGGCCGCCGCGGTGCGTGGTCCGAGCGTCAATAGGCACATCGATACGAGCGCCGACCTCAGGGGCACGGCGGGTTCGCCGAGCCGGGCGTTCCCAGGTCTCCCTCGCCGTACGGACGCACGGCCGCGCAGATTCTGCCGAGCTCATCGATCTGTGTCGCCACGCCAGGCTCAGACCGCTCATAGGCGACGCTGTCCAAGACCTCGTCTCCCACGCGCAGCGTAATGGTCTCGTCGCCATTGTTGAGCGAGAGCGACAGCTCACCATCCACGTCCTCGATGCCGCCATTGACGAGCGGATCCGTGCTTCGCGCCAAGACCAGGTGCGTGCCCGCGGCCACGCGGAGACACTGCTCGTCCTCGAGCAGCGTCGTACCCCCTACTCGATCCGACAGGGTGAGGCCGTTGAGGTCGAGGTCCGCATCGAGCCGCACCTCGACCCACTCGCCCTCTCGATTGCCCACCGCCGAAGGATTGGCCATCCACTCCGTGATGAGCGCCTGCCCGGGCGCGGGGCTGACCACCGGGCGAGGCACCCGCTCATCGAAGCACTCGCCCGGCCCTAGCTCGATCGGGCATGGCCGATTCTCCGCCCCCGGCGTTCCGAAGTTGCCCTCGGCGTACTCGTCGGTGGGGAGCGCCAGACAGACCTTTTGGTCCCGGTCCGTCTGCCATGCGAAGCCCTCGGTCGTCGTCTCGTAGTCGAGGCGGTGAAGGATGGTTCCCCCGTGGCCCGCCACGATGCTCCGTGCTCCCGAGTTGCCCAGGCTGAAGCCCAGCTTCGCGTCGACGCGGGGGGCCGCCGCCGGGCTCCCCCCGAAGACGAGCCTGGTCCCCGCGTCGACGGCGAAACACTCTTCGCCCTCCACGACCGCGTTCATCGCATGCGGCGCGGGGCCCAAGTGAAAGCCGTTGAGATCGACATCCGCGTCGAACGCCACCTCGACCCACTCGAAGTCGGCATCGGGCCCTGCGGGATTGGCCATCCACTCGGTGATGCGTAGATCGCCTGGCGCGGGCGGCCTGACGGCACGAACGGAGTCGCCCGACAGACAGAAGCCCTCGGTGGGCGATGCAGCGCAGTCGCTGTTGGGGCTTCCAGGCGTCCCGAAGTTGCCAGGAGTGACCTCTACGGCTCCCTCGGGCGCGGTGCACCAACTCGCCGGGTCGTCGTTCAGCTCGTCGTCGGGAACGAACCGGCCGTCGAGCTCAGTGGCGCGTCCGTCGGCGGTCTCGGCGTAGGCCACCTCATCGAGCAGCTGCTCACCGCACCAGAGCGACAGGAGACCATCCGTATTACGCAGGCTTCCGAGCGAGTCTCCGTACGTGTAGTCGAGGTAGTCGGGCATGACTTCACCCTCGGCATTTCCCACGACAAAATAGTCGCCAGCGTCGATTTCAGCGGCCGTTGCAAAGCGATGCATCCTCGGGCTCGCGCCATCGGTGCGGCTTGCAGCAAGCGTGACGCCGTCGAGCGGCGCTCGTGTCCCACCGGCGTTGTAGAGCTCGATGTATTCGCCGTCGGCGTCCGCTCCATCGGGATTTGCGTGCACCTCCGTGATGACGAGATCCCCGGGCAGGATCCCATGACAAAGGGGTTCGCTTCCGACTGCTTCGCGCCCGCAGGCCACGAGAGCCAACGACGAGCACACGAGCCAGTGTGCTCTCTTCCACACACGCGCCATCTCGACCTCCCGCTGCTTTGGTTGCGGCGGTTATCGGTCGGGCTTCGACTCGGTTTCCTCGTTGGGCCAGGGAAGGGCGGGGAACGCGGCTTGACCGGGCTGGGTGACCTCGATCTGGAGTGTCCGATAGTCTTTCTTCTCGTAGCGTTCCACGAAGCCACGCACCGTGACCGGCTCCCCTGCGTGACGGGCCATCCCGCTCTCACGAAACAACGCTCGGTCCCGGAAGATGATCGGAAACCGAGTCCCCCTCGCGCCGTTCAACGAGACGCGGACCAGGCCCTTGAAGGTCTTGATCTGTCCGATCGTCCCGAGGACGGTCACTTCCTGTCCGAGTCTTTCTTCGAGGCGCGCCTCTGCATCCCAGTGGCTCAGTTGCACGTAGTCGTCGCGCCGGTTCGCTTCGTGCTCGAAAGCCCGGATGAACTGCGCGCGTGCCTCCCACCATGCCTTGCGCTCGTCGTAATCGGAATACCCCTTGGCGTCGGGGCTCCAGATGCCGCGTTGCGCCTCCCGCGCCTCCGCTTCGGCGTGCGTCAAGTGATTGTGGAACCGACGTGAGTAACCATACTTCGTGAAGTAGGGGCTCATGCCCGCCCTCACGCACTCGACGTTGTAACTGGTCCACCGCCCGTTTTTTTCGGCGAAGACATAGGCCAGCAGACGCCCGTACTGGCCGCGCATCTCTTTCGGGTCGTCGCGCTCGAGCCGCACGACGTCGACCCCCTCGAAGAAGCTTTCGGCGAATGTAGTCGCCTGGTCTCCCATCGGGGTTTCCGCCTTTTGCGGGCGTATCGCGTTACCGCGCTTCTTTTCGAGATACGCGGCAAAGTCTCGTTCGGCGGCCGCCCGGTTCGCTTTGCCGCGCAGCTTCTCTTCGGTGTCGATCGACAAGAGACGGATCGAGCCCTCCACGCCTTCGACCCGAATCGTGTCGCCATCGACGATTGGATCCTCTGCCAAGCGAAACTCCCCGATGAGCAGCCCTTCGCGATCGGGCTCTTCCAGGAGCTTCTGCGATTCTGCCGCGTGATCTCGCGGCGGCGCCTCGACGGCAGTCGCCTCGGCCAGCGCCACCGGCGTCTCGGCGATCGCACCTCGGTCGCAGCCGGCCCCCACCAGGCCCAGCCACAACAGCGCCAATCCCACGCCGCCCCACGCGCGCATCCGAGCCAACGGTAGAGCATCCCGCGGAGCCTGGCTACTCTTCGGCCTCTTCCTCGTCGATGCCGGCGAGCCGCCGGGCCAATCGCTTCTTGAAGTCGAGCGCCATTTGGCGGCCGATCTGGATTCGTTGCGCTTGAGGCGAGCCGGCGCCGTGCAACGACTCGGTGAGATAGCCGACGGCGTTTCGGCCCATGGTCATGTTCTCGATCAGACGAAGAATCCGAATGCGAGCTTCGGTGGGAACGTCCGCTCGGCCCTTCAGGTACTTGCTCAAGAGAGCGCCGAGCTCGGGGTGATTCAGCTCTTTTTCCGAGGGAGCGGTGCTCACCAGGCCCCCAGCGAGGTCCTGTGCGAGCCGGCCCATCTCGAATGGCATCTTGGTGACGTGGTGCTTGCACACGTTTGCAAGCATGTCGTCGTTCAAGTAACAGCCAGACTTCGTCGGGCGCGCTTGATGCGAGGATGCAATCCCCGCCGCGTACATCGTCTCGTTCAGGTGCGTCATCTGCACGAGCTTGTCTTTGATGTGGGAAGCCCCGTCGACGCCATTGTGCTCCGCAGCCTGCGCTGCCGCTCCGATCAGCACGTCGCCCACACCCGTCTTACAAACGTAGCTTCGTCGGTGGTAGCAGGTGAAGCGCTCCACCAGCATCGCGGCAAACTCGCATTCTCCGTCCATGAAGACGTGACTCCACGGCACGAAGACCTCGTCGAGCACGACCATCGCCTCTTGCCCGGAGTAGTCCGCATTGCCCACGTCGATCGAGCCGCCCTCCATGCTACGAGTGTCACACGACTGGCGCCCGTAGATGTAGGTGATGCCGGGCGCATCGACCGGAAATGCGGCCACCACCGCATAGTCTCGGTCCGCCGGTCCGAGTCGCATCGTGGGCATGGCGATGATCCAATGCGAGTTGATGCAGCCGGTCTGGTGCGCCTTGGCTCCAGTCAGCCAAATGCCGTCTTCGTTTCTCTTGGTGACGTGGACGAAGAGATCGGGGTCGTCCTGCTCGTGAGGCGCCTTGCTTCGGTCGCCTTTCACGTCGGTCATGGCTCCGCCCACGACGTAGTTGCGCTCCTGCATGTCGGACAAGAACGCCTTCAGGCGCTCGTGATAGGCAGTTCCGTGCTTCTCGTCGATCTCGTAAGTCACGGAGTGAAGGGCGTTGAAGGCGTCCATGCCGACGCATCGCTGAAAGCAAGTGCCCGTGTTCTGCCCGAGCCGGCGCTGCATCATGTTCTGCGCGACCAGATCGTCCGGGCTCTGCGCGATGTGAAGGAATCGGTTCACTCGTTTGTTGGTGAGCGGTGACCGAGTGGTAGCGATCTCGGGCTCTCGCACCGCCAGGTCGTAGGTCTCAGCCACGGCGTTGATCGAGGGGCGGATCATCGGGTGGTCGACCGGCTCCTCCACGAGCTCTCCGAACAAGAAGACCTTCAGCTTTCTGCCGCGGAGGCTTCGGATGTAGTCGTCTCCGTTTTCGATTCGCGCGGGCGTGCTGCCATTGCCAAGGGGCATGGTCCCTCCAGGAATCACCACCTTACCACGCACTTCAAAGAGGCGCTGCGACGAGCTCGCGCTGCGTGTCCGCCGCGTAAAAATGGCCCCTCTCGTCGCGGGCGACCCTGCAGAGCGCGACCTCTGGATCATGGGTGAAGAAGAGCCGCCCGCACTGCTCGTGGAGTCGCGTCAGCAGGTCGTTCTTCTCGTCGATCAGACGCTCGGGGTATCGATCGTAGCCCATCGTGATCGGAAGATGCACCCAGGCGCGGCCGGGAATCAGATCCGCGGCGTAGACCACGGGGCCGTCGTTACCCGGAATCTCCGTCAGCATGAGCCCCGGGGTATGTCCCTCCGAAGACCAAAGCTTGTAGTCGCCACCGAGCGCGTTGGAGCGATGGCTTTTCACGACTTCGAGACGGCCGCTTTGCTCGAGCAACGCCGGAAGCTCCGGGATGAACGACTTTCGGTCTCTCGCGTGTGGATACCGCGCGCGCTGCCACGCATCCCAGCTCACTACGAAGGTGGCATTGTCGAAGAGCAGACGCATCGGCTCTTGCGGGTGGTATGCGCTCAGCAACCCTCCGGCGTGATCGAAGTGCAGATGGGAAAGGACCACGCAGTCGATGTCGGCGTCCGAGAAGCCCGCGCGCTGCAGGTTGTCGAGCAGGACATGGCGCTCTTCCTGGACGCCGAACCGGTCTCGCAACTGGGGCGGGAAGAACGCACCGATGCCGGTTTCAAAGAGAATCCTTCGGTTGCCGTCTTCGACGAGAAGGGCTCGGCAGGCCAACGGGATTCGGTTCAGCTCGTCGGGCTCGATCCATTGGCGCCAAAGCGCGCGCGGTGCGTTGCCGAACATGGCACCCCCGTCGAGGCGCTGGGAATTGCCTAGGATCGACCACGCGCGACGCTTCGCCATGGCGCGAGCCTACCAGGGGATGCCAGTGCTTTGAAGTCAGCGCCGGACCACGTACACGTTGGCTCTTGCATGGCGAACCACCCGCTCGGCCACGCTTCCGATGAGCCACCGTTCCATCCCTCCTCGCCCATGCGATCCGACAATTATCAAGTCGATGTCGTGCTTTTCGGCGTACTCGCAGATGGCACGCGCTGGAGCATGGTCTTCCACGACGGCGAGGTCCACTTCGATGCCGGACAGGTGCTCGTCACGCAGCTTGGCGAGCTCGGCCTCGTTCGTCTCTTTGTCGTCTGGCGACTTGGGCTCGAGCACCGCTTGCGGCGGAATGAATGCTTGCGGATCCATGATGTGAATCAGCGTGACCTTGCTGCCGTTGGCTCTGGCGTATTCACCCACCTCACGAAGCGCGCGCGTGGACTGCGGCGAGAAATCGATGCATGCGAGAATGTGCTTTGCGGCCATGACGGAAACCTATCATCTTTCCCAAATGCTCGGGATGCGCAGAGCCGGCCTCGTGGTCGCGGCCGCGGGGCTCTGTGCCGTGATGGTTGTGTCCGGTTGTGACGGATCGCGCGCGGATCGTAGGACCACCCCCTCGACGCCGAGCTCGGAAGCCGCTCCAGGCTCGCAACGGCTCTCACGGCCCGAGGTCGCCTGCCGGCTGCATTCGTGCGCGCCGCCGCGCTACTGCAACCAGAGCTCGGGCCTATGTGAGTTGCTCTCCTGCGGACGAGATGCCGATTGCCCTTACGGCTACAAATGTAATCACTCGCGACACGTCTGCGAGTAACCGCCCACCCCTCGATGTGAGCGCTGCTGACATATGGCCCGAACGCCATGTAAGCGGCGCTAACACCACTGACGTCGTCATGTGAGCAGTGCTAACAGGCCGGAGTTAGCAGCGCTTACATCAGCCAAGGTAGGAAAGTAAGCGACGATAACATGCTCTGCTACCCTCGCGGCATGCCTTCCGAAGCAAAGCCCTATCACCACGGAAATCTGCGAGACGCCCTGCTCGACGCGGCATTCCGGCGGGTCGACGCAGACGGTGCGGACGAGCTCAACATGAGAGAGCTCGCGCGGGAGCTCGGAGTCTCGTCGGCCGCGCCCTTTCGCCATTTCGCCGACAAGCAAGTCCTGCTTGCCGCCGTCGCCGAGAGGGCCGCGAGCCTACTGGGGCGCGCGCTCGACGAGGCCAGCGAGCGCTGCGACGACGCGTTGACGCAATTTCGGGCGATGGCGGTGGCCTACGTGCGCTTTACCGCGGAGCACCCAGCTCTTTTTCGTCTGATTCACGACAGCGAGGGGGTGTCCTCCGGATTTGTGGGCGAGGTCAGCGATGAGCGCAGAGCAAAGTTGATCGCGCTCATCATCGAGGGGCAGAACGCGGGCTTGATTCCGGACGCCGACCCCGAGCTCATCGCGCTCACCAGCGAAGCGCTCACGCACGGGCTGGCGCGCATGATCGTCGACCGACACCCGCGAGTCCGCGACCTGTCTTCCGAGGACGCTCGCAAGCTCGCCCTCGCCACGACCCAACTCCTCCAAGCCGGCATCGGCCTCTCCTAGGGGACACGCAAGCCCCTCGAAACCGCATTCATTCCGGAAGGTTACGACCCACAGCGCGCAAACCCGAGCCGCGTCGAGCTGTCGGAGTCTACTTCATGATCGCCTGAGACAACTCTGTTCTGGAAGGAGTTAGCGCGTCCCCCGCGGGCTCCCAGGTTGCGATCTCGTAGTCCCTCAGATCGAGCCTTCGCGTGCGAAGCACGTACTCGGTCGCGAAACCCGGATACAGCGATCGGTTCACGCCGTCCGGCGAGAGATACCAGCTCTTGCAGCCGCTCCAGACCATGCGCTTCATGCGCTTTTGGATTCCCTCGTTGTAGCGGTCCATCACGTCCTGGCGCACATCCAGGTATTTGAGGTTTTCCGCCTTCAACTTTCGGATCGCCGCCAGCGCATGCGCGATCTGCGCTTCGGTATAGACCAGAACCGAGGTGTGCCCCGGGCCCGTATTCGGCCCCATCATGATGAACCAGTTGGGGAAGCCCGCGACGGTCATCCCTTTGTAAGCCATCGCCCCCTGGCTCCATGTCTCGTCGAGCGAACGACCGCCACGGCCGACGATGCGAAATGGCGCCGATGCAAGACCCAGCTTGTAACCGGTCGCCAACACAATCGCGTCCGCTTCGTGCAGCGTGCCGTCCTTGGTGCGAACGCCGGTCCGCTCGATCCGTTCGATCGGGTCGGTGACCAGCTCCACGTTTTGTCGCTCGAACGTCGCCCAATAGTCATCTGAGACCAGCACCCGCTTGCAACCGAACTGAAAGCTCGGGGTGAGCTTCTTTCGCAACTCCGGGTCCTGCACTTGCCGCCGCAGGTTCCGCATCGAAAGCCAAACCCCGATCTTCGACAGGATCTTCGAGTCGATGAACACGATCGGTCCGCGGATCTCGCTCAGCCAGTACTTGAAGAATCGGCTCACGCGCAACAGAAAGGGGAACCGGCTCAAGAGCTTGCGGAGCCATGCCGGATAGAACCGGTCGAACTTCGCGACCACCCATGCAGGAGTCCGCTGAAAGACCGTCAGCAAGCTGACGATGGGCGCAATGGTTGGCACGACCTGGACCGCGCTCGCCCCGGTTCCGATCACCGATACGCGCTTGCCCTTCAAATCGACGTCGTGGTTCCACCGCGCCGTATGAAACATATCTCCTTGGAACTCCTCGAGCCCCGCAATGTCCGGATATTGCGGGTCCACCAGCCCGCCGACGCCCGAAAGCACGACGCGTGCTCTGAAGGTGTCACCTGCGCTCGTGGTGAGCGTCCAAGCGCCCGCAGCCTCGTCGAAACGCGCTTCGACGATCTCGGTGTCGAGCCGCATCTTGTCGCGGAGCTTCCATTTTTCGACGACCCCGAGCAGATACTGCTGGATCTCCCAAGACGTCGCGTAGCGCTGAGTCCAGTTCGGATTCTGCTCGAAGGAAAGCGAATAGGCGTGCGAGGGCACGTCACAGGCCGCGCCAGGATACGTGTTGTCCCGCCACGTCCCGCCGATTTCACTGGCGCGCTCGAAGATCGTGAACGAGTCGATGCCGGCCTTGAGCAGCTGAATCGCTGCACCGATTCCGGCGAAACCCGCGCCGATGATCGCGATGGGGAAGTTTCTTTCCTTGTTCACGAAGCGTAAGTTAAGCCGCCCGCAGCGATCCTGCAAAAGGGCGAGGAGTAGCGCATCCCGTGACTCACAGTCGAAAGCCGATGTTGAACAGGAAGGTTCGCGGGGCGCCAGCGGCGATGTGTCTTACAGGCTGGTCCGAGGGAGGAGCGCTTGGATTCCAATTCGATTCGAAGGCGAACTCCTGGGCGGCGTATTCGACATTGGCGAGATTGAATGCCTGGAAGCCGAGCTCGAGGAACCACCAAGATAGTCCGGCGTTGAGCTCCAGTAGATTCACGCGTGCCGCCTCCTGACCGAACCGCAAGGGTCGTTGCCCCACGAACGTGTAGCCGACGCCAATCCTGCCTCGTAGGGGGTGCCTTCCGAGGTCTACCAGATCATCCTCCGCCCCGACGTCGAGCCGAAGCAACCACGGAGGAACGAGCGGAATCGGATCGCCGGCCTCCAGACCGGAGGGCGGCTCGTCGGGATCGGGCGGCGGGGTTTCATCGAGCGTGGCCCGAACGTACGTGAGCGAGAAAGCGCCAAACAGCCATGGTAGCGGACGGGCTTGGGTGTAGAAGACGGCGCCGATTCGTGTCGTCGGACCGATGGATTCGAAACGCGCCTCGTGCGCTTCGAAGATCAGGTCATCGCTGAGCTTCGCAAGAAAGCCGGTTAGCGCGAGGAGGAGCTCGTTACGGTTGCCCACTCGTGAACGCAGACCCACGTCGACGGAGTCGACCCTCGTGAACGGAACCCCCTCGTCTTCGACGATTGCGCGCGCCTGCGGCGAGCGAAAACCTCGACCATAGGAAAAGACGACGTCGAGCTCCTCGATCGGTTTAACCGTGGCGGCGACGCGCGGGCCGATCGCAACGCCGGCCGCCGTCCGGCGATAGGGTACGACGTCATCGGGAGACACGCTCTCTTCGAAGTCCGTGACGTCGAAGAAGAGGACATCGGCACGAACGCCGCCTGTGATGTTGAAGTATTTGGTGAAGTCCCAGTCGAGATCGAGCCACATGCCCACGTCGGCTTGGGTGATCTCGGCATCGATTCGTTCTTCGTAGACTCGATTCTGCGGTGCCTCGAGGAGGTTGAGCTCCTGGTCGATGAGGTCCACTCGGCTCGAGATGCCGAGCTCGATCGTCCCCTCGGCCCATGCGGCGAGTGAGAACAGTCGCGTTCGATGCCTCGCGTTGCCACCGATCACGAAGCGACGGTCGAGCTGCTCGATCAAATCGCCCGGCATCGCACCGGTGTCGTCCGTTTCGATGAAGCCGCTGAAGTTTTCCTTCAAACGGAGGTCGTGAAGCTGGATCCACAGAGAGAAGCTCGAGTTTTGCCTGTTCTGCCCTCTGTGCTCTCCCGAGAAGCCTGCGATTGCGCTCATGGTGGAGCCGTTTTGTCCGCGCGCCGTATCGAATGGATACACATCGAGCCAGGCCACCGTGCCGGCTTCGATGTCATCCAGTCTCAGCACGCCGGCCAGGTCGTAGCGCGCGCCCGCAAACACTCCGTGCGCTCGAAAGCGCCACTTGTTTCGGCCGAAACCATATTGGAACATCGCCGAGCCGTCGATGCCGGAACGGTTCTGGCCGAATCCATCGGTTCTTCGGAGCTGAAAAGCGCCAAACGTATCGGCGTCGCTTTCTTCTGGAGCGAATATGGCGATCTGGCGGAAGGTGCGGAACGATCCGATGTCCGATTTCGCGTAGATGCCGCGGCGTTCCACCCCGAGCTCATAGTCGATGGTTCCGGCGATCGCGAAGTCGCCCTGCGCCGGATCGTACACGCCCTCGATCACGCGGAGCCCACGTACGACTTCCGGAATGATGAAACCTTGATAGACGTACCCCTGTCCGTGGATGTGCGACGGCTGGTTGAGGGGCATGTCAGCGACCTTCACCTCGATGTCCTGTCCGTGCTCGGAGTCGAAGCCGCGAAGAAAGAAACGCTCCCCGACAGCGCCGCCTTCCGGTTGGGAGGCGTAGAGGCCGGGAACTCGTTTGAGGAGATCGTTGGCCGAGAAAACCGGCGCCGCATCGAGGATCTGTCGGTCGATGGTGAAGTCTGCCGCGCCGCGCTCCCTGCGTCGGAGAGGCTCCGCCTCGACCAAGGCATCCGTGCGATAGGAGGTCGGCTCTTCTGTTTCGCCACGGGATGCGACGACATCCTCAGGCGCTTCCGTGGCGTCCGCGGCGGTCCCCGCGTAGGCCCCGGTGTCGTCGTGAACGCCAACCTCGGGCTCTTCGAAGTGCACCGCGACCCGAATTCGGCTCGGCACCGGTTGGCCGCCTTTGGTGGCAGGCTCGAAGACCCAGCGCTGCACTGCTTCGACTGCGGCGGCATCGAAGTCGGCGCTGGCGGAGTGCTCCACCACGATATCGGTGACCTTGCCCTCCGCCGTCACCGTGAGGAGCAAGATCACCGTGGGATGGAGCCCGGTGCCGTCTCGGCCGGGGGGAAACTCTGGAGGCGGCGAAGCGAGGAGATGCGGCGGGTGGAGGGCAGTGTCGGTGTCGGTGTCGGTGTCAGTGTCAGCGTCAGTGTCAGCGTCAGTGTCAGCGTCAGCGTCAGTGTCAGTGTCAGTGTCAGTGTCAGTGTCAGTGTCAGTGTCAGTGTCAGTGTCAGTGTCAGTGTCAGCGTCAGCGTCAGCGTCAGCGTCAGCGTCAGCGTCTGGGGCAGTGTCTGGGGGCTCTTGGGCGTGGACGGGTGCGATCGGGCAGAGGGCGTTGGCCCCTAGCACGGCGACGATCGCTGTGATGATCTCGAATCTTCTCACTCAACTACCTCTTCAACGGGCTGGTTTCCACGACAGGAAGTCCGGGCGCGAGCGCGCCGGCGTGACCGCGCGTTGGGCCCGACTCTCGCTCAGGTGCGCGCGGTGTGGGGCAGTCGCTGCCGCCCACGTGGCTGTCCTAGAGAAGCCTCAAGCGGGTGGTGAGTTTTTCGGTGCGACGCGGAAGCGGGAGGAATCCTCGTCAATGCGTTGTTGGACGAGCGCGGTGCAGCCCTGCGCATCGCACGCGGGCGCGAGGCCGACCTGCGTCTGAGGGATTGCCGCGACCGCTTGACGGCGATCGGACCAAAGCGCGCAATGCTCGTGCGCTTCGTCCGAGCCCGGATCAGCGAGCCCGCCAATCGCGGCCGAGCCGGCGGCGATGCGTCCGACAGGGTCGTGGCCCTGACCTTCTCCGCCGTGGATCAGCTCTCCGTGCTCCGCACATCGCGAATGCTGCACCAGAAGCATGTGGCCCGCGCTCGAGCCCTGTAGGAACAGAGCGAGCAGCGCTGCCACGATGCAACATCGCCGAATCATTGATGATCCCGCAAAATGACGGCCTGATCGCAGCATGGTCGAGGCCCGAGTATGGCCCATTCGGCGGCCGCATCAACCCATGGCCGGGCAGGGCTCTGGAGCGGCTGACCCAACCGGGCTACACCCTCGGCTCGCGCTCCAGGCTAGGATCTAATGGGCCGGAGGCCCGCCGTCCGATGTCGCGACACGATCCCACCGAGGTAACACGGCGCCACGTCTTCGCGCAGAAGGGCCTCTCCAAGAAGCAGGAGGAGGCACGCATCGTCGTGCTCGCGGGGAAGCTCGCAGGGGACAAGTACGCGATCCACGACCAGCTCACCTTGGGCAGAGGCGATCAGGCGGACGTGAAGCTCGACGATACGCTCGTGTCACGGATGCACGCGCGGATCTTCACGCACGAAAACGGCTCCTACGTCATCGAGGACCTCGACAGCCGCAATGGGACCGTCGTCAACGGCATGGCGATCACGAAGCAGGTTCTGACGTATGGCGACCGTATCCAGATCGGAAGCAGCCTCTTGTTGTTCGCGCACCACGATCCGATGGAAGAGCAAGTTGCGCAGCGGCGCAAGCTCGAAGCGATCGGACGACTGGGCACCGGCGTGGCGCACGACTTCAACAACCTGCTCGGCGCGGTGAGGTCTAGCATCGATTTTCTGAATGCGCTGCCGCCGGAGACGAGGGTCGGCGACCCCGAGGTACGCGAAGCCTTCAGCGACATTCGTGCGGCCGCATCGGCTGCCACCGAGATGACCAGCCGGTTGCTCGGCTTCGCCCGCGAGGTGAGGCGCAGCCACTCCGAAGTCGATCTCTCGGAGCTTTGCCAGGAAGTCGTGCAGCTCGCGCGCCATACCTTCCACCGGAGCATCCGTATCGAGGCGCGTATCGACCGCGGCCTCAAAGTGAGCGGAGACCGCGGGCAGCTCCATCAACTCTTGATGAACCTGATGATCAATGCTCGTGATGCGATGCCCAACGGGGGCAAGCTCAAGCTTCACGCAACGAAAGCCGATCCCCGCGACATCGAAAAGGCACCTCTCAATCCCCTGGTCGCGCATGCCCTGATCACGATCGAGGACACTGGCATCGGCATGGATGACGCAACGCGCGAGCGTGCGTTCGACCCGTTCTTCACCACCAAAGCGGATCAAGTGGGAGCCGGCCTGGGGCTGGCGGCCGTCTACGAGATCGCCAAATCCCACAACGGGCACATCACGGTGCACAGCGTGCCCGATCGAGGAAGTGAGTTCCAGGTGGTCTTTCCGCTGACCACCGAGCGTCCCATGGTCCCGACCGAGCCGAGCCTGCCGGCGATCCAGCTTCCGCGAACGCAGCTGTTGATCCTCCTGGTGGATGACGAGGACGTGGTGCGCCGAGGCGCAGGGCGGGTCGTCCGTCAAAGCGGTCACCGCGTGATCTTCGCGCGCAGCGGACAGGAAGCGATCCGGATCTACACCGAGACGCAACCGCGCCCGGACCTCGTCCTGATGGACCTGAACATGCCCGGCATGACGGGGGATCAGGCCTTCGAGAAGCTTCGGGCCCTCGATCCTCAAGCGCCGGTCGTTTTCGTCTCCGGCTACTGGGACTCGGAGCTCGAGCGCAAGCTGCGGTCGATGGGAGCGCTCGGGTTCGTTCAAAAGCCCTACGAAGCTGCTACGCTTCGGGACGCCATCGTGCAGGCGATGACGGCCCAAGCTTCATGATCAAGTACATCGGCTCCAAGCGCCTATTGGTGCCGCACATCGTGCGGGGAGTGGCCGCGTTTCCCGAATCCCGACGGGTGCTCGACCTGTTTTCGGGAACGTCGCGGGTCGCGCGTGGCCTCAAGGCGTCCGGGCGCTTCGTGATCGCCAACGACCATCTGGCGTATGCCACCACCCTGGCGCGCTGCTACGTGCAGGCCGATGCAAATCGCTGGCTCGACGAGGCAAGACAGCTCGTCGCGGCGCTCGGCGAGGTGTCGCCCAGCCCGGGATACTTCACGAAGGCATTTTGTGAGGACGCGCGGTACTTCCAGCCGAAGAACGGCGCTCGCATCGATGCGATCCGAGAGGAGATCGCCCGTAGAGCGTTGCCGCCGGAGCTCGAGGCCATTGCGCTCGTCTCGTTGATGGAAGCGGCTGACCGCGTGGATTCCACGACCGGAGTGCAGATGGCCTATCTGAAGAAGTGGGCTGCGCGCGCTTTCAACGATCTCGAGCTTCGGGTGCCAGAGATCGTGCCCGGTCCCGGAGTGGCCCTCCAGCTGGACGCGGTGGAAGCCGCCTCACAGGCCGAGGTCGACGTCGCGTACATCGACCCGCCCTACAATCAGCACAGCTACATGGGGAACTATCACGTGTGGGAGACGCTGGTTCGTTGGGACCAGCCCAAAACGTACGGGGTCGCCAACAAGCGCGTTCAGTGCAAGGACTACAAGAGCGACTTCAACTCCAAACGCCGCATCGGGCAGAGCCTCCGGGCCGTCCTCGAGGCGGTGCGTTGCAGCAACCTCTTGGTTTCCTTCAACAACGAGGGTCACGTGGACCGCGAGGAGATGGTGGGGCTCCTCTCCGACAAGGGGCACGTCGGGGTCGTGTCGGTCGATTTCAAGCGTTACGTCGGGGCTCAGATCGGAATCCACAATCCCCTGGGCGAGAAGGTCGGCCGTGTGAGCCATTTGCGCAACAAGGAATATCTGTTCGTCGTAAGTGAGCGGCGAGGGACGGTCGATGCGGTGGTTGGCGCCATCGAGTCCAGCATCGCAAGCGCTGCGCTTGCGTCGAGGTCCGGCAGGAGCAAAAGGGAGCTTCATGACTCTGAACGACGTGTTGAACGATGAGGCCCAACGGGCCTCGATCATCGAGGACGTTTGCCGTCTCGTAGACGACGAGGTGGCAAAGCAGCGAGGCATCAGCGGGGTCGCGGTGAAAGCGGGCTACAAGCTGGTGCAGGGCGTGAAGCCCGGTTTCGTGCGGAACGTGGTGCGAACGCTGCTGCCCGAGTTTGCCGTGGCGCTCGAGCCGATTCGCGCACGAGCCGTTTCACAAGGACAGTCGGTGAGCAGCTACTTCGACACGCACCACACCGAGGTTGCCGAGGCTCTGCTCTCAGTGACCGACACACGCGCGCAAAAGTCCGAGCATGGCTCGGTCAAAGGCGCCTACCACAAGCTTCGAGGCACAGCTCGAAAGAACGTGGAGAACGCCGTCCCGCATCTGGGTCTCATCATCGAGAAGTACACCTAGGCCATGGCGCGGGCGCGGATGCAGTATTTCGAGGACATCCAGGTGGGCGACACCAGGGAGTCGGAGGAGCCCTACGAGCTGACAGCCGACGAGATCGTGGAGTTCTGCAAGAAGTGGGACCCCCTGCCTTTTCACGTCGATCCGCAAGCTGCCGCTGCGACGCCCGTTGGAAAGCTCTTCACCTCTGCCGTTCATAGCGTCGCGATCGCGATTCGGCTCGGGCATCAGCTGCAGCGCCAGCCCACGGCTACCGTCATGGGCCTCGGGTGGGACGAGGTTCGGTTTCACGTGCCGGCCTGTGCAGGGGACCGTCTCCGTCTACGGGGAGAGATCATCGAGGTCAGGCCGTCGGAGAGCAAGCCTCAGCTCGGAATCATCCGGAGCTTGCTCACCTTGACCAATCAACGAGGCGATCCGGTGATCAGCTTCAAAGCGGCCGCGCTGGTTCAGCGACGGTCCCAGGACGGCTGAGGCGGCCCAGCATCTCGACGATGGCGGCCCTCGTGCGGTCCCGTAGGTCGGTGATCGCTTCGCTCTCCTCGAGCGCGGCGTCCGGATAGAGAGGCTTGCCGATCTGCACCGTGACCAGGCGGTCCTCGCGGCTCTTGCTATCTCCCGTGTCCACGGCATCGCGCGACATGAGCGAAAACGTCCCGTTCACAGCGACGGGCACCACGGGCTTGCCAGCCATCACCGCCGCTTGAAACGCCCCGTTCTTGAACGCCTTCAGCTTTCCATCGGTGGTTCGTGTGCCTTCGGGGAACACGAGAAGCGGCTTGTCGTCGCGCAGCACTTGCTCGAACGCGGAGATGACCGCCGCAGCAGCGTCCTTGCCTTGGTTTCGGTCGACGGGCACGTGGCCCGCCAGCCGGAGGTGCCAACCCAAAAAGGGCACGTTCATGACCGAGCGCTTCGCTGCCCATCGGAAGTCGCGCGGCAGCGCTGCGCCGAGCACCAGGATGTCCACCAAGCTCTCGTGGTTGCTCGCGTAAGCGAAGCCCCCGTCAGGTATGTTTTCTTGGCCGGTCGCCTCGATGTAGATGCGAAGCCCCTTGGCGGAGGATTCGCTCCAACGCCTGGCTGCCCAAGTCGATGCCGCGCCTCCGGTGAGGGGGCCCAGCGTGACCGACAGCGTGCCCCATCCGATGGTGCGCATCCCGAACGGCACCCACTGCTTGAGCCAACGTCCGCGCTGACGCCAACCCATCTCGTGGCCCTTGCGGAATATCCCCCATTCGGAGCGTGCCCAGTCGATCGTGCTTTTCAACCCCATTCCGGCCGTGATGTATCATCCTCGTTCAAGCCTGAAAAGCGAAGCCGGCCCTCACGCCATCGGACGAATCGGGTCCGGCGGAACGTTCGACAGGTCCATGTGTTCGGGCAGGGGCCGGTACGGATACCGGAAGCCCACGGATTTCGCCCAGCCATAGAGGCTCGGCCCATAAGACGTAAACGGCACAGGCGCCGTTTCGAGAGTGCTGAGCGTGCCCCGGTTGTCGTACACGATGTCCGCCATCATGTAGGGAATGAACACACTGAGCAGCGCTCCCAGCTTCTGTAGATTTCCCGCCCTTGGCATGTTCGCGAGGGCCTCCATGACACGCTCGAACGGAACCGCGAGCCTTTCGGCGAAACGGGGCATCCGCTTCCCGAGCGCGAGTGAAAACGCCTCGGCGATCTCACCGATGGTGCGCGACTCGTTGCCTGCGCTGAGATGGTAGGTGTCGCGGCAGAGATCCTCTCGGACGTGCAGCTCGGCAATGCTTGCCCCGACCCAGTCTGCGTTGACGATGTCGAGCCGAACGTCCGGCGAGAGGGGCAACACGGGCAGATCGGTGAGCACGCAAACCGCCCGCACCATGTCGAACTGGGTCGTCTCCGGAAACCGCGAATCGCCGATGACGCTGCTCGGGCGCACGTACAGACACGGGACATCCGGCAAGAGCTCGCGCACCATGTGCTCGCAGAGCTTCTTGGTGCGGGTGTAGGGATTGAAGTCCCGCTGATTCCAATCGAGGGGCTCGTCTTCCATCACCACCGTCCCGGGCCGGTCGCCTGCCACGGCAACGGTCGAGACTTGGGTGAAGCGCCGCAATGGATGATCTTCCTGGATGGCGCGCGCGAGCTTGATGACCGAGAGCGTGCCGCGCACATTGTGATTGGTGCATGCTCGCTCCGAGCGAAAGTTGAGGGCTGCGGCGTTGTGAAGCACCGATTCGGCGTTGGAGATCAACCAGTCACGATCCGGCGCCGAGATACCCAGGTCGGGCTGGATCAGATCGCCGCTGATGAACGCAATCCGGTCGAGCTGCCGGTGAAATTCGTCGGCTTTCATGTGAAGTTGCAAGGACTTCCACAGGCGCTCGACCCCTGCGTCATAGTCCGGCGCCCGGACCAGCAGCGCAAGCTCGTGGTCGGTATGGCGCAAGAGCCAATCCGTGATGTACGAGCCGATGTAACCGGTCGCCCCGGTGATGAAAATCGCCATCGTGGCTTATGGTTGTGGGCCTGCCCGAGAAGTCAAGAGCTTCACCAAGGCATCGGTTGCATCGACGTGGACCCAATGGCCGGCCTGCTCGACGACATGGATCGAAACGCGTTGATCACGGGCTGCAATCCTCTCGATGCGCTCTCGATCCGCCGCCGACACGGCACTCGAGCGCCCGCCCACGATCACGTCGAGCGTGCACGACTCGGGTAGGTTCTCGACGATGTCCCAACAATCGGTCTTTGCGTAGTCTTCGACCAGCTTGCGAATCACGCGAAGGTCCGGTCCGAAGACCCGCTCACCGGCTTGCGTTCGCTGGAGATTCATCGCCAGCCACTGGCCGATTGGCTCCGGTTGGCCCGCTTCGACCACGGCCCGCACGAATGCGTCCGCCGACTTCCAGGTCCGAGGCAGCGTATCGAGCATCCGAATGACACCCGCTGTCGCCGTTTCATCGCCATTGACCGTCGTGGGCGATGGAGACGAATCGACGATCCAGGCCTCGGTGGGCGTCGCGTTCCGGCTCCGAAGCCATTCGAGCACGACCTTGCCGCCAAAGCTGTGGCCGAGCGCGCCTCCGATCGGCAGGTCCAAGGAGCGTTCGAGCGCTGCCACGGCCCCGGCCGCCTCGCGCAGGGTGTGCGGCGCGGACATTCCCAACGAGTCGCCGTGCTCGGGAAGGTCGACCAAGACGGCACCCCACTCGGGTCGCTCCTTCACGAAACGCCGCGCGATGCCCCGCCAATTGGACCGGGTTCCCAAAATCCCATGCAAAAACAACATGTAGGCGGCCGGGTCGGCCGACTTCGCGGTGACGACGCTATGAGCGAGCACGCTTATCGCTTACCACACGGGCCCGCGCCGATCATCGCACCGGCGCCGGGACCGGCACCGAGGGCACCAGCCGAACGAGTGCCTTCTCCAGCCGGAAAATCGCGCTGTCTGTCATGGGCCGGCGTCTCGGTCGGACTGCATCGTCATCCAAGCCGTCGAGGTAACCTTGAATCTTTCGCCGCGCTTCGTGCACGCGCCATGCGATGGTTCCTTCGGTGGTCTCGAGCACGACGGCGGCTTCCTTGTAGCTCAACCCTTGCAGGGCCGTGAGCACCACCGTCGTCTGCAGGAGCGGAGAAAGGCGGTCGAACGCTTCGAGAAGGGCGCGGTAGCGATCGCGAAGCTGAACGGCGCGCTCCGGGTCTCCGTGGGAGTCGACCTCCACCGCCGCGACGAGACGCGGATCGTCGAGTGGCACCGTGCGTCTGCGCCGGCTGTCACGCTTGGCGTTCAGCGCTCGATGTAGGGCGATTCGGTAGATCCAGGTGAAGAACTCGCTTCGCCCCTCGAACTCGTGCAACTTCGCGTAGGCCTTCAGGAATGCATCCTGCGTGATGTCGTCGGCATCGCTGGCTTGACCCGTCAGATGCAGGGCCAATGCATACACGCGAGGTCGGTACTTGCGAACCAGCTCGTTGAAGGCCTCGCCGTCTCCGGCCTTGGCGCGGGAAACCAGCGCTGCAGCTTCCGCCCCCCGCCGCTGCGCCTCGGATACTTCGGATTTCACGCTCAATGGGCCCCCGTCTGTTCAGGACCCCTAAAGGCTACTCACTTTCGGGGCCCACCCCCAAATCCGTGGGTTGAAAGGCCCAAACCAAGCTGTTACATGCAACCGGCCTGATCTCGGAAGCCCTCGGAAATGGTGGGGAAATTCTAGTCCGCGGTCGGCCGACACCCATGATCTCCGATTGGTTTTACGGCCTCTTCTCGAATGACCTCGCCATCGATCTCGGCACAGCCACGACCCTGATTTACGTGAAGGGTCGCGGGATCGTGTCCTGTGAGCCCTCCGTAGTCGCTGTGCAGGCGGATCCGCGTGGTGGAAGACGCGTCTTGGCAGTCGGCAAGGAGGCCAAGGAAATGCTCGGGCGCACTCCGGGGTCCATTCGCGCGGTGCGTCCGCTGCGTGACGGTGTGATCGCCGACTTCGACATCACGGAGGCGATGCTGCGGTACTTCATCGCACGCGCACATCACGACCGACGGACGCTGGTCAAGCCGAGGATCATCATCTGTGTGCCCTTCGGGATCACCGAGGTCGAAAAGCGCGCGGTAAAAGAGAGCGCCGAAGGCGCGGGCGCGCGCGAGGTGTTTCTGATCGAGGAGCCGATGGCTGCCGCGATCGGCGCAGGCCTTCCGATCACCGAGCCGAGCGGGAACATGGTCGTGGACATCGGCGGCGGCACGACCGAGGTCGCCGTCATCTCGCTTGCCGGTATCGTTTACTCACAGTCGGTTCGAGTCGGTGGCGACAAGATGGATGAAGCGATCATCGCTTACCTCAAGCGCAAGTACAATCTTCTCATCGGCGAGCAGACGGCCGAACGAGTGAAGTGCACCATCGGCAATGCGTATCCTGACGGTGAGGCCGCCACCATGGAGGTCAAGGGCCGCGACATGGTGGCCGGCGTGCCCAAAACCGTCGTCGTCAACGCGGACGAGATCCGCGATGCCCTCACCGAGCCAATCAACGCGATCACCGAAGCAGTGATGATGGCGCTCGAACGCACCCCGCCGGAGCTCTCAGCGGACATCGTCGACAAGGGCATCGTTCTCACCGGCGGAGGGGCGCTGTTGAAGAACCTCGACGTGCTTTTGCGCGAAGAAACCGGCCTTCCCGTGATGGTTTGCGATGATCCCGTATCGGCAGTCGTGCTCGGTTCCGGAAAGGCGCTCGACCATTTGGATTTGCTCCGTGAGGTGACGATCGCGTAGCGCGAGGAGCAAGAACGCGCCGATGAACTATTTCCAGACAATTCGAGATGCCTCCATCTTACTTGCTTTGGTGATCATTCCCGCCGCATTCCTTCGCGCCAATCTCAGAGACCCATCCGAGCTGTCATGGCTCGATCGAGGCTTGCTACGAGTGAGCGGTCCAGTGCAGTACGTCGGACAATGGGCCGCCGATGGGGTGACGAGCTTGGTCGAAGACTACGTCTATCTCATCGACGTCAAGCGCGACAACGATCATCTGCGAGCCGAGAACGACCGACTCCGTCGTGAGATGCGCGCGCTTCGCGCCGATGCGCAACGCGTGTACGAGCTGGAGTCGCTGCTCGGCTTGCGCGAAAGAGTGGCCACCGAGACGCTGACTGCCCGGGTGATCGCCAAGGACATCTCACCTTCCTTTCGTGTGGTTCGCCTCGCGGTCGATCGAGGTGAGCACGCAGGATTGCGGGCCGGGATGCCGGTCATCACCAACGATGGGCTGGTGGGACAGATTCGCCGTGTCTCGGGAGAGATCGCCGACGTCCTTCTCACGATCGATCCGGAGAGCCACGTGGATGTGGTCGTCGGTGAGGAACGCGCGCGAGGCCGCCTCGAGGGGCTCGGCGAGCGAGGCCGCTATCGCTGCCTGATTCAGTTCGACCGGCCCAACGACCAGGTGGCCGTCGGCGACGAGGTGTTCACCTCTGGGCTCGGGAAGAAGTTTCCTGCATCGATTCTCCTCGGCTACATCAGCAAGATCGGGGACCAAGAGCTCGGCCTTCACCAAGAAGGAGAGGTGACGCCGTCGGTCGATTTCACCAGGCTGGAGGAGGTGTTGGTTCTGACCTCCGGTCCCAAGGACGCGGCTACGCGTTGAGGACGAGGGGACGTGCGGGGAGCCAGGGGCAGCATCATCATCGTTTCGGCCATTTTCGCCATGCTGCTCGTGCAGTCGGTCTTCGCGCGCCCGCTCGCCCCGTACCCGTTCGCTCCCTATCTTGGGCTTCCATTCGTGCTCGCATTGGGTACCGCCCCGGGTGTCGGAATCCTTCGGGGCGCAGCGACCGCGTTTGCGATCGGCTATCTGTACGACCTGTTTACCGGTAACCCGCTCGGCATTCACACTCTGGTGTTCGTCATCGGTTTTCTGGCCGCCCGGCTCATCGGGTATTTGATCTCGTTTCGAGGCGTGGCGTTCGAGCTGGTGCTCACCTTCCTGTTGACGCTCCCCCTTGGCGGGCTTCTCGAAACCATTCGCGCCTTCACACCCGGCGGAATGGCCTGGGACGGCGTCACGCTGGCCCTTGCGCTTTTCGGTTCCGCTTTTGCCACTGCGCTGGTAGCACCGCTTTTCTTCGCGATGACAAGGTGGATCGATCCTCAGGCCGAGGGGTCGCCCGCATGATCACGTTGTCCCAAAGGCGAGAGGTCGGCGAATTTCGGAAACGGTATCGATGGATGGCGCTGTTCGTGGTCTTGGTGTTCGGAGGAATCATCGGCCGAATTGCGCAAGTTCAGCTTTTTCAGCGCGATCGATGGTCTGGCATCGCACAGGAGAACATCACCAAGACGTTGGAGCTCCCAGCGACCCGAGGGATCATTCGGGACGTCGAAGGTCGTGTGGTGGCTTCGAATCGCCCTTCCTACGACGTTTACGCGACGCCGAGGCTCCTTCGCGCCGATGATCTGGATCGTATCGCTTCGTTGATGGGTCTCGACGAAGAACAGAGCGAAGCGCTTCGCAAGCGCATCGCCGAGCTTCCGGCGAGCCGGCGCTCTCAGCAGATCGAGCTCTTCGACGATATCGAGCGGGATCAGTTGGCCGCTTTGGACACTCATCTGGCGGAGCTCCCCGGTCTCGACATCGTCACCGTGCCCCTCCGGGACTACCCGTACTCCGCGCTCGGTGGGCATCTCATCGGATACTTGAACGAGGTCAACGAGGAGGATCTGTCCAGTGCGTCCGACCCGGACGCATATCGCCCCGGAGATCGAATCGGCCGAAACGGCCTCGAGAAGCGCTACGAGTCCCTCTTGAGAGGATCGCGAGGTTTTCGCAGGGTGGTGGTGGACGCCCGCGGTAGGGCGCTCGAAGGCGACAGACCGAGCTCCCTCGATGTCCAGATGCTTCAGAAACCGGTTCCCGGTCACGACCTGCAGCTGACTCTCGACATGCGTCTGATGGAAGCTTTCGATCAAGCATTCCGGCCGCATCCTTCGGGCGCTGCCGTCGTGGTGGACATCCACACTGGCGCGATACGGGCGCTCTACTCGAAGCCCGTTTACGATCCCAACGAAATGAGCAGCGGTTTGAGCACGGCGCGCTATGCCGCGCTCACCAACGATCCTTTTCGCCCGTTGATCGACAAGACCATATACGAAACTTATTTCCCGGGCTCCACGTTCAAGGTGGTGACCGCCCTCGCCGCGCTCGAGGACGGCGTGGTAGACCCCATGCAGCGAGTGGAGTGTCTTGGCTTTCTCAAGATCGGAAGACAGAAGTTTCGCTGTAGCAAGCGCCACGAATGGGTGGATCTCTACGACGCGATCGTGCAGTCCTGTAACGTGTATTTTTGGGAGCTCGCGGAGGAAGTCGGGATCGAGCGAATCAATCGTTTCGCGAGAGCCCTCGGTTTCGCCGAGCGCACGGGCATCGGCGTGAACAGCGAGGCAAAGGGGTTTTTGGCCACCCGCGAGTGGTATGAAAGGCACTACGGGGCGTTCCGAATCGGATACACACTCAACACCGCAATCGGCCAGGGAAACACGCGGGTGACGGTCCTTCAGATCGCCATGGCGTATGCCGCCATCGCGAACGGAGGCACCCTGTACGTGCCGCAGGTGCTCCAGAACGTGAAGGCGCCCGATGGCTCGCTTTCGGAGACGTTTCAACCGCGTATCATCCGAGACGTCGGCATCTCCCCGGAGCACCTCGAGATGGTTCGCCGAGCCCTGGTGGACGTCGTGCATGAAGAAGGGGGCACGGCATATAGAGCCCGCAACGAGGATGGCGTTCGTGTGGGGGGCAAGACGGGCACGGCACAGGTGGTGAGTCGAAGAGGCCGCGCCGAAGAGTCGACCAGCGCCTGGTACCTCGACCGCTCGCACGGATGGTTTGCGGGGTTTGCGCCTGCCGAGGATGCTCAAGTGGCGTTCGCCGTCTTGGTCGAGCACGGTGGCTCGGGCGGCGCCAGTGCGGCGCCCATCGCGACCTGGGTCATGCAGCAGTACTTGGGCGAGCCACCGCCCGAGGCTACGGAGTGAGCCATGACCATTGGTAGGACCATACGAGACGAGTTCGATTGGCCGCTTTTCATTTCCGTGTCGACCATCGCCTTGTTCGGTGTGCTCAACCTCTATAGCGCGACCGATGGCGGCACGACCTCGGACGCCTACGTCCAACAGCTCTACTGGCTGCTGCTTGGCTTCGGCGTCGCGGGATTGACCGTCGCCGTCGACTATCGCCATTTCGAGCGTTACGGGTGGCTCATCTACGGCGCATGCATTTTGGCCTTGATCCTGGTGTTCGTGCTGGGGAGGAGCGTGCGCGGCTCGACTCGCTGGATTGCGCTTGGCGGGTTTTCGCTTCAGCCGAGCGAGCTCATGAAGATCGGCCTCATCATCGCTCTAGCCAAGTACCTGCACCACGACACCAAGATGGGCGGCCGCACGCTAGCAGACCTGATCATCCCCGGTCTCATTCTGGCGCTACCCATGGGGTTGGTGCTGTTACAGCCTGACCTCGGGACGGCCATGATGCTGGCATTCATCTTCGCCAGCATCATGCTCCTGACCGAGCTGAAGCTGCGGTCGTTGGTGACGCTGATCGTCACCTTCATCGTCGCGGCTCCGATCACTTGGTTCTACTTGTTGAAGGACTATCAGAAGGAGCGCATCACGGCGTTTTGGCACCGCCTTGGCGGCCAGCAGGCGGACCTGTTGGATTCGGGATGGCACGCTCATCAGTCGCTCGTGGCGATCGGAAGCGGAGGGCTGAGTGGCAAGGGCTTCACACAGGGCACCCAGACCCGGTTTCGGTTCTTGCCCGACCAGCATACTGATTTCCCGTTTCCGGTATGGGCCGAGGAGCATGGATTCTTGGGCGCGCTTCTTCTAATAGGCTTGTATGTCTTCGTGGTCCTTTGGTCGCTGCGGATCGCGTCCCAGGCCAAAGATCGCTTCGGCGCGGTTGTCGCCGTCGGGGTTGGTGCCATGCTCTTCTGGCAGACTGTCATCAATCTCGGGATGGTCTCGGGGCTGCTTCCGGTGGTTGGAATGACCCTTCCTCTATTTTCTTATGGCGGTTCGAGCTTGCTGTCGACGATGCTCGGCTTGGGTTTACTGATGAACGTGTCGATGCGGAGGTTTTCGCATTGAGTGAGTCCGGACCGGTGATGGTCGGGGTGGTGCAGATGACCTCGACCGGCGACGTCGACGCCAACATGCGCACGGTGCATGCGCTGATCGGCGAGGCGGCGGAGCGCGGCGCGCGGTTGGTGTCGGTGCCCGAGTGCTTTGCCTATCTCGGCCCGGAGGAAGGCAAGATCGACGTCGCCGAATCCCTCGATGCAGACGGACCGATCCTGCAACGGTGCCGCTCGGCCGCACGGGATGCACGGGTCGACGTGGTGTACGGTGGTTTCTGGGAGAAGAGCGAGACCCCCGGCAAGGTTCGGAATGCCTGCGTCTACATGCGATCCGACGGCTCGATCGAGGCCGTCTACAGGAAGATCCATCTGTTCGATGTCGACCTCGCCGATGGCACGAAGCTGCTCGAGTCCGAAACCGTCGAGGCCGGCTCCGACGTGGTGGTTGCCAGTGCTCCCTTCGGCACGCTCGGGCTGAGCGTCTGCTACGACCTACGCTTTCCGGAGCTGTATCGGCGTCTCGTCGATGCCGGCGCGATCGCTCTTGCCATCCCTGCTGCGTTCACACTGACCACGGGCAAGGACCACTGGCACATCCTGCTTCGGGCGCGTGCCATCGAGCAGCAGTGCTACGTGCTCGCGGCCGCGCAAACGGGACATCACTACGGTCGGCGATGGTCCTACGGCCACGCGCTGATCGCGGACCCATGGGGCACCGTGATTGCCGAATGCGGCGAGGGAGAGGGTGTTGCCGTCGCTCCCGTCGACCCAGCATACGTTGCCAAGGTGCGCCGCTCGCTACCGAGCCTCGAGCACCGGCGCTTTCGCTGAAGTCTGCGCCTCACGTCGACTTGTGAAACCAAGGTAGCAGACGGCTCGTCGTTCGCTGGTAGTCGGCGTACGAAGGGTATTTGCGGGCGGAGATCTTCTCGGTGATGCCGGTCGAGCCCTGAAACAGCAGGGTCAGCAAGACGGCGCCGAGGATCGTCCAGTTGAGCCGGCTCGCGC
Organism: Myxococcales bacterium SG8_38; assembly: GCA_001303415.1. Classification (GTDB taxonomy): domain Bacteria; phylum Myxococcota_A; class Polyangia; order Polyangiales; family Houyiibacteriaceae; genus SG8-38. The sequence continues at coordinate 2,193 of LJTN01000021.1, read as the reverse complement.
CCGCCGCAATTGAAAACACATAGTACGTCCACCACATCGCTTGCTCGCAAAAGAAATTTGGATGCCGGGAGTACCGGAAGAGACCGGTGGTGATGAAATCTGCTTCGGGCCTCTCGCCCCGCGCGATGGCTGCGTGCTTTTCCTTCTGAAAGCGCCACTGTTGCTCGTCCGCAATGGTTTCTCCGAGAAAGAACAGGATGAAGGCGACCGCGGCGGCATAGTCGAGAGCGTTGAGCGGCGTCCCCCCACGCCGATACGCCGCGTAGGATGGCACCACGATCAACAACAAGAGGAAATTCTGAAATGGCGCGAGAAACGTGGCATTGAGCACTTGGAACCAAGCCGGGCCGATCTTCTCTTGGATTTCCTTCCACCTGTAGTCTTCGCCACCCGGCTTGTAGCCGCCTTTTCTCGCGAAGTTGTAGGTCAGGCGGACACCCCACAGCACAGCGAGTCCCGCCATCAGGTTCAAACGTGCATCATCCAACCCGGCATGCGCCGCAAAGTGCACCGCGAACAGCGGAGGCGTGATCGACCAAAGCCGGTCGACCCACGAATACTCCTTGGTGATCAGCGACAACACCCAGCAGAGCAGGGCCAAGCCGCCTGCACCCCAAAGTGCCGTCGTCAGCGGGTCGGTGGCTCCGTAGAGCTCCGCGAGATCTGCCATCGCGCTTCCCCTTTCTCACACTTCGTAAAGGACGTCCAGGTAGCGCTCCAGAAGGTCGGTGACGACACCCTGCACGGGAAGCGCGTTGGCCATGCCGTACACGGGGGCCATGCCGCCTTCTTCGTCGGGATGGGCCTTGGTGTGGTCGACCGCTGCGCGGAGATCGGCGAGGAACCGATCGGCGACGCCTTCTACGGTATGCCGCAGAGTCACCGCGATGTGCACGCTCGCCGGTTTGTGGAGCCCATTGAGGTTCCAGCCGCGTTTGGTCATGAAATCCATCACACGATAGATGTCGAGCTCATCCGAGCGAAACGCGATGACCCACAATGGATTCCCCAGCACCCGGAGCTCGGGGATCGCCTCGATCCCCCGTCGGATCTCTGCGCCGGTCTCCAAGATCCGGCGGGTCGCGTCGAGATATCCGCTCTGACCCATCGACATCATCGCAGCCCAGCATGCGGCGCTCAGCGCGCCCGGACGGCTCCCGGCAAAGGTCGGCGAGAAGTACAGCCCGCCCGGCCAATCGGCGACCTTGTAGTACTGGTAGTGCCGAAGATCGTAATTGCGATAGAGGATGACGCTCGTGCCCTTCGCTGCGTATCCGTACTTGTGGGTGTCGACCGACATGGACGTCACGCCGGGCAAACGAAAATCGAACGGCGGCACATCGTATCCGAGCTTCTCCGCCCACGGCAAGATGAAGCCGCCGAGGCACGCATCGGTGTGAAAGCCGATGCCGCGTTCTCTCGCGAGCTCGGAAAGCTCCTCGACCGGATCGATGACTCCATGGGGAAATGAAACAGCAGACCCGACCACGCAGATGGTGTGTCGATTGATTGCCTTCTTCATCGCGGATGCGTCCGCACGGTAGTCCGCCCCGACCGGCACCTTGACGAGCTTGATCCCGAAGTATTGAGCCGACTTGTCGAAGGCGGCGTGTGCCGTGGTTGGCACCACGAGCTCGGGAGACGTGATGCCCTTCGTATCGCGAGCCCAGTCACGGTAGCTCCGCATGGCGAGCATGATGCTTTCGGTTCCACCGCTCGAGACCGTACCGCACACCCGAGAGTTCGTGGCGAGCTCGGCGCCGACCATGTTGGCGGTCATCGAGACGATCTCGGCTTCGTACTTGGCGATGCTCGGCCAAAGATCGGAATGAAGCGGATTGGTTTGCGACGTGATCGCGTATGCCTCGTTGAGAAACGCAATGTGCTCAGGATCACCGTGGTACACGGCTCCCGAAACGTAACCTTCTTCCCAACGCTTGCTCTCTCTGCGCTCGAGCTCGCGAATTTCACGAAGAATGTCCTGGTGTGCCTTGCCGGACTCTGGAAGCGCCGCGTGACTTTCGACCTCGCCGCGGTACGGCTTCGCCGACTTGCGAAGCTCTTCCATGATGGGGGCGTACTCGGCTTCGATTCTTCGTTTGACGATTGGCAGGCGCTTCGCGAAGCGGTAAATGCGGGCGGCCAAAGGCTCGAGCGGGCCGAGCTTGACGTTTGCCAGATCCTTGATGTCCA
>LJTN01000001.1 GCA_001303415.1 Myxococcales bacterium SG8_38 | reverse complement strand
CGGGTCTCGCCTATACGGGTGGGCCTTTCCCGCTCGCCTATCACGGTCTAGGCGACATATTCGTGATGGCGTTTTTCGGGTTCGTGGCCGTGTGCAGCACCGCGTTCGTGCAGGCGCTCTACGTGCCGCAGATCGCATGGGCCGCTTCGATTCCCATGGGCGCTCTTGCCACTGCAATTCTGGTCGTCAACAACGTGCGCGACGTGGAGGGAGACACGCGCGCGGGGAAACGAACCCTGGTCGTGCGGCTTGGAAGGCGCGGAGGCGTTGGTGAATATGCTCTTTTGCTCGTCGCCGCGTACGCGACCCCCGTGGCGATGTTCTTGTCCGGCACCTCCGCCGCTTGGGTGTGCCTTCCGTTGCTGACCTTCCCGTGGGCGGTGCGTCTGTCCGGGTCGGTCGTGCGGGACCGTGGGGCAGTACTCAATGAGACCCTCGCCGGAACGGCGAGGCTCTTGTCGGTGTTTGGTTTGCTTTTTGCTTTTGGGATCGCGCTATGACCGATCTCCACGCGAGGATCGACCTGCTCGAGGGGGAGCTTGCAATGCCATTGATCGGCGCAGCGACCGGGGTCTCGAAACGCACCTTTGCAGTGCTCCGACTGACTCGCTCTGACGGCACCGCGGGTCTCGGCGAAGCATCGCCGCTCCCTGGGTACTCGCCCGACTCGATCGACGATGTGGCCCGAGAGCTCGGTCCGCTGGCCGATGGTCCCTTGCGTGCCGACCCGCTCGGCGCGCCGTCCGTCCTGCTGGCCGACGCGTTCGCCGCGCACCCCGTTCGTTGTCCCTCTGCGCGCTTCGCTCTGGAAACGGCGCTGCTCGACTGGTTGGGGCAGACGCGCTCCGAGCCTCTGCATCAGATCATCGCGGGCCGGGCAGAGCGAAAGCCCATCCCGATTGCCGACCTGGTCATCGAGCCGCGACCCGCCTCTTGGCCATCGGCCGTCGATGCGCTCCTCGAAAGCGGCGCGACCCACCTCAAGCTCAAGATTGGCGGAGACCCCCATGCGGAGTTGGACGCGCTTCGTGCGATTCGTCGCGCCCACCCGGCCTTGCCCCTTCGGCTCGATGCGAATCGGGGCATGACGACCGAGGCGCTTCGCCGACATGCAGATGCGCTCGAGGCGCTCCGCCTCGAGATGCTCGAGGAGCCCGTGGCGCCTGCGCATTGGCTCGATGTGATCGACCTGCCGCTGCCCTTTGCGTTGGACGAAACCCTCGGCGATGAAGAGCTGTCACAGAGGTTGCTCGGATCGGGGCGCATCGATGCGGTCGTCCTCAAACCGACGGTCCTCGGCGGCTTCCGCGCATCGTTGGAGATTGCGGAGCGGTCCGCCGAGCACGGCGCCCGGCCAGTGGTTTCCCACACGTTCGACGGCCCCATCGCGCGCGCGGCCGCAGCGGAGCTTGCGCTGGCCCTTCAAACCGACCTCGCGGTGGGGCTGGGCGCACATCCTGCCCTTGCGCTCTGGCCGCCTTGCGAGATCGCCGCGATTGCGGGTCGGCAAATCGTGCCTCATGGCGCGCCGGGCTTGGGGCTTCGCTTTGAAGTGGACCCCGATGACTGAGCTTAGCATTCTTGCGGCTGCCCAAGAGGCCCGAGGGCGAGACTGTCTCGTCGTGAAAGGACGGGTCTTGTCGTACGATGAGGTTGCAAGGCGCGTGCGTGCTGCCATTGCGGCGCTTCGGGACCGCGGCGTGGCGAACGGAGAGCGAGTCGCATTGGCGCCGGAGGTCGATCTCGATTCCGTTCTGTGGCTGTATGCGCTTTTCGAGCTCGGGTGTCCGGCCGTTCTGCTCCATCCGCGCATGACCGAACGGGAGCGGCAGCTGATAATCGATCGGTCTCGGCCCGCCCACGTCATCACCAGCCCCGTCCCGGACAGCACGCAGGCCGCCAAAAGGGCCCCCGGCGACGAGATCGGGGAGCCGGTTCCGGATGACCGAGCCCTGGCCGTCGTCTACACGTCGGGCACGAGCGGCGAGCCGCAGGGCGCGCGACTCTCCCGCCGTGCGTTCATCGCATCCGCGAGGGCCCACACGGCGAATCTCGGCTGGCAACACCGGGACCGGTGGTTGCTTTGCATGCCGCCCGCACACGTGGGGGGTTTATCCATCCTCACTCGATGCCTGATCGCGAGGCGTTGCGCCGTGTTGATGCCTGGGCCGTTCGATCCGCGCAAAACCATCGAGGTGATGGAACGCGACCGGGTGACGCTGCTGAGCGTCGTTCCCACCATGCTGCGGCGGCTCTTGTCCGTGGACAATCCGCAATGGGAGCCAAGCCCGGATCTTCGCGCGGTCTTGGTCGGCGGCGCTCCGTTTCCTGACGGGCTTCGCGCCGAGTCGGCTCGACGCGGTGTTCCAGCCTTGGCGACCTATGGATGCACCGAGGCTTGCTCCCAGGTCGCTACTCAAAGGTTGGATCAGGGTGGAACATCCGGTTGTGGCACGCCTCTCAGCGGCATCGAGATTCGAATCGAGGGAGGCGAGATTCAGATCCGCGGCGACGTGCTCATGGATGGCTATCTCGAGCAGGACGCCGACTCGCCGTTTACCCCAGACCGCTGGCTTCGGACGGGGGACGCCGGTTCGTTCCTTCCCGACGGGCAGCTTTTCGTGCACGGACGCATCGACGAGATGATCGTCACCGGCGGCGAGAACGTCGCGCCTCTCGAAGTGGAAACGTGGCTGGAGACGATTCCCGGTGTTCGCTCGGCCTGCGTGTTTTCGGTGCCACACGAGGAATGGGGCGAGGAGGTCGTCGCGGCCATCGTCTCGGAGCCCTCTCAATACGACGCCGGCGTTCTGCGTGATCGGCTCCGAGCTGAGCTCGCACCCCACAAGCGTCCCAAGAGAATGTGCCGGCTCGAGGCTATGCCGCTCAATCGAGCCGGAAAGGTCGATCGCGCCGAGGTTGCGAGGCAGTGCCTTGGAAAGCTCGGTCTGGCTTAGCGCATGTGGGACCGGGAGAATTCTGGTAGGGTGCCCGCCCAGGGGGGAGTCAGCATGGCCGACCAAATCAGCGCTTCACACATTCTTTTGATGTACGCGGGCTCGGAGCGTTCCTCCGCCACCCGAACGAAGGATCAAGCCCAAGCGGAGATCGCCGAGATCGCGCAGCAGCTGACCGATGGCGCCGACTTCTCGACGCTGGCGCGCCAGCATTCCGACTGCGGGTCTGCGCAGGCGGGAGGAGATCTCGGCAGCTTCGGCCGTGGTCAGATGGTCAAGGGATTCGAGGACGCGGCATTTGCGCTCGAAGTCGGTGGCACCAGCGGGATCGTCGAGACCCCGTTCGGCTTCCATCTCATTCGCAGAACCGCTTGACCTTCAGCCCGCCATCCCTCGGTTGGCGACGAAGTCCCGTACGATCTCGCGGTAACCCTCGCGAAAGGTCGGGTACCGGAACCGAAACCCGGTCTCACGCAGCCGTGCATTGCGGCACCGCTTGCCCAAGCGCTCGGTGGTCTCCGCCTGAGGCTCTTCCACGCCCAGCTCCATGCTGAGCCAGCGCACGACCTCGGCGGTGGTGGCCGGCTCGTCGTCAGACCCCAAGTAGAGACCGGCCGGCTCTTGCAGGCGCATGAGATGATGCAGGGCTCTCGCGCAATCCTCGACGTGGATGCGATTGGTCCAACTGCCGTTGGCCTTTGCCTCCTTTGCCCAGACCTGGCGAACGAGCCTGGTTCTGCCGGGGCCGTAGATTCCGGAGAGCCGCACGGTGATGCCGGTTTCGGGAGCGCATTCGATGATCGATTCGGCTTCCAACAGCACTTGGCCGTTGAATGCCGATGGCTCCGTCGGCGAGCTTTCGTCCACCCATTCGCCACGGCTTTGTCCGTACACTGCCGTGCTCGACGTGAAGAAGACCCGGTGAAGCGGGCACCCTGCCGCGCGAAGCGCGTCGAGGAGGTCGCGCAAGCCGTGGACGTAGATCGATCGGTAGTGCGCTTCGTCCCGTCGGTCGGCGCTCGCGGTGTAGAACACGTGGTCAAACGCTGCGGGCGGTGACCCAAAGCCGGCCGCGTCCAGAAGATCGATTCTCCACGGCCTTACGCCAGAAGCCAACGCTTCGACACGGCGCCGGATGCCCCAAACCTCGCAGCCTTCGGCAAGCAATCGGGTTGCGAGCGCATTTCCCACGTCACCGCAGCCCGCGATCAAGACCTTGTCGCTCATGGCTAGCCACAAAGGCGATTTCCGCCCTTGCTCTTGGCCGAGTATGCGAAATCGTCGGCCCGCTTCAAGACGGTTGCAACGGTATCACCCGGGCGAGCGATGCTGAGCCCCGCGCTGGCGGTTACGGGATTGGTGGGGTCGTACTTCATTCCCGCCTCCCGGATCGCCGCCACGAAGCGGTTCCCCGCCGCGCGCCCCTCGTCTTGATTGGTGTCGGCGAGGACCACGACGAACTCGTCGCCTCCATAGCGGCCCGCGACGTCGACCTCGCGGGTCGATCGCCTGAGCGCTTCGGCGACGCTCTGTAGCAGCCGATCGCCTTGCAGGTGCCCTCGGCTGTCGTTGACGCGCTTGAATTGGTCCAAGTCGATCATGACGATCGCCATTGGGCGTCCGCGATTCAACCATGCGAGGCCCTGCTCGATGTGGCTCAGGATGTGCCTGCGGTTCCACAGCTTGGTGAGGGGATCCTGCCGAGAGAGCTCCGCCAGCCGCTCGTTGGTGACCACGAGCTCGGTCTCGCGCTGGTTGATCCTCCGCACCAGGGTCGCGACGATCGCGGTGCCGAACATCAGAAGCACGGTCACCATGAGCGCCTGCAGAAATCCGTCGATGGCGCCCGGCCGCCGCGATTGAAGCCACATCGGACCGTCGGGCGCGAAGGGAAGCTCTCCACGCACCTCCATGATCACGACCGCCGTGTACATCGCGGAGCCGATCCCCGAAAGCACCACGCCCATTCGGGGCGTGACCACCAGCGAGTTGACGATCCCGGCGACGAAGTAGAGCGCTACGATGACCGTCCGCGAAGAGCCGATCCGCTGGACGATGAAGGTGAGAAGCGCCATATCGAGGATGCCTCCCAAAAAAGGACGCCAGGGACCTCCGATGTCCCGCCAGATCAAGAACTGCTCGACGATGGCGACCGCGGCATAGGCGATGAAGACCCAGCGGTGTGCGGCCATTGGCGGGTAGACCAGCGGAACGAGCCAGATGCCACAGGCCGCCAATAGGAAGCGAACCCATGCGGTGCCAAAAGCCAATCGGTTGGAGTTCATCAACGGCGCATCCGTTCCAAATAGTCTATCTTAACCCATCAGGCGCACGGCAAATGGGAACGGCACAGGCTGCGTTCCACGGGCGCGAGACCGCTTTTCGGGTCAATACGCCAGGCCAGCCGGGAGAGCTTTGAGGCGCATGAGCGAAGACGCAACAATTGACCAGCTGAGAGAGCTACTCGCTCAGCGAATCGTCTTCTTCGACGGGGCCATGGGCACGATGATCCAACGCGCCGGTCTGAAGGAAGAGGACTTCCGCGGCGAGCGGTTTCGGGACTTTCCCGGCGATCTCCAGGGCAACAACGATCTGCTCGTCTTGACCCGTCCCGACGTGATCCGGGAGATCCACACGGCCTACCTCGACGCCGGGGCCGACATCATCGAAACCAACACCTTCAACGCCAATGCGTTCTCGCAGGCGGACTATGGCCTGCAAGAGATCGTTCGCGAGCTGAACGTCGAGGCGGCGCGGTTGGCCAAACAAGCGAGCGCGAGCCGGAAGGACCGGCCGTGTTTCGTGGCTGGGGCCATCGGGCCGCTCAACAAGACCTTGAGCCTCAGCCCCGATGTCAACGACCCGGGCTTCAGGGCGCTGACATTCGACCAGGCGCGCGAGGCATACGCGGAGCAGGTGCGAGGCCTGATCGAGGGAGGCTGCGACCTTCTGTTGGTCGAGACGATCTTCGACACGCTCAATGCCAAAGCCGCGCTTTGCGCGATCGAGGACGTGTTCGCGGAGAAGTCCGTGCGGCTTCCCGTCGTAATTTCGGTGACCATCGTCGACAAGAGCGGGCGGAATTTGTCCGGGCAGACCGTCGAGGCGTTCTATATCTCAATCGAGCATGCGCAGCCGCTCGCGGTGGGAATCAACTGCTCCTTGGGCGCGGCGGAGATGCGGCCCTTCCTCAAGGAGCTCGCCGGCATCGCAGACTGCTACGTTCACTGCTATCCGAACGCAGGTCTTCCCAATGCCTTTGGAGGTTACGATCAGACTCCCGAGGAGATGGCAACGCTCCTTCGCGGCTTCGCCTCCGACGGCATGGTGAATCTGATCGGCGGCTGCTGCGGCACGACACCCGCCCACATTCGCGCGATCGTGGATGCCGTGCGGGACGTGGCCCCCCGCAAGAAGCCCGAGGGAGGTGCTCACCATCCCAGGTTCAGCGGGCTCGAGCCCTTGGTGATTCGGCCGGAAACCAACTTCATCATGGTCGGTGAGCGCACCAATGTCACCGGCTCGGCCAAGTTCCGAAAGCTCGTCACCGAAGGGAGCTATCCCGAAGCGGTCTCGGTGGCTCTGCAGCAGGTGCGCAACGGTGCGAACGTCATCGACATCAACATGGACGAGGGAATGCTCGATTCCGAGCAGGCCATGACCACTTTCCTCAATCTCATCGGAAGTGAGCCCGAGATCGCCCGTGTGCCGTTCATGATCGACAGCTCGAAGTGGAGCGTGCTCGAAGCGGGTCTGAAGTGCGTCCAAGGCAAGGCCATCGTCAACTCGATCAGCTTGAAGGAAGGCGTGGACGATTTTCTCGACAAGGCTCGGAAAGTGCGCCGATACGGCGCCGCAGCGGTCGTGATGGCGTTCGACGAAGAAGGACAGGCCGAATCAATCGAGCGAAAGGTCGAGATCTGCGCGCGTGCGTACCGTCTTCTCATCGACGAGGCGGGCTTCGCGCCGACGGACATCATCTTCGACCCCAACATTTTTGCGGTCGCCACCGGGATTGAAGAGCACAACGAATACGCGATCAACTTCATCGAAGCCACGAAGCAGATCAAGGAGCGATGCCCCGGCGCTTTGGTCAGCGGCGGCGTGAGCAACCTGAGCTTCTCCTTTCGCGGGAACGATCGAGTTCGCGAGGCCATGCACTCCGCGTTCCTCTACCATGCAATTGCTGCGGGCATGGACATGGGCATCGTCAACGCCGGCCAGCTCGAGGTGTACGAGGAGGTGCCCAAGGATCTGCTCGAGCACGTCGAGGATGTCCTGTTCAACCGGCGCCCCGATGCCACGGAGCGGCTCGTCGCACTGGCGGAGAGGGTCAAGAGCAAGGGTCGCAAGCAGCAGCAGGACGTTGCCTGGCGCGAAGCCTCGGTCGAGGAGCGCTTGAAGCACGCGCTGGTCAAGGGAGTGATCGACTTCATCATCGAAGACACCGAAGAAGCGCGGCTCAAGTATCCACGGCCCCTGGACGTGATCGAGGGTCCGCTGATGAGCGGGATGTCGGTGGTCGGCGATCTCTTCGGCGAAGGCAAGATGTTCCTTCCGCAGGTGGTCAAGAGCGCCCGTGTGATGAAGAAGGCCGTCGCGCATCTCGAGCCCTTCATGGAGGCGGAAAAAGAGGAGAGTGTTGGGCCCTCCACCCAGGGCAGAGTTCTTCTCGCCACCGTCAAAGGCGACGTGCACGACATCGGCAAGAACATCGTAGGGGTCGTCTTGGGATGCAACAGCTACGAGGTCGTCGACCTCGGCGTGATGGTTCCGGCCGAACGAATCCTCGACGAGGCCGTAGAGAAGAAATGCGACATCATCGGGCTCAGTGGATTGATCACCCCGTCACTCGACGAGATGGTGTATGTCGCCTCGGAGATGGAGCGACGTGGTTTCGAAATGCCGCTGTTGATTGGTGGCGCCACGACGAGCCGCGCGCACACAGCCGTCAAAATTGCGCCTGTCTATCGAGGAAGCACTGTGCACGTGCTCGACGCGTCGCGCGTGGTCAACGTGGTATCTGCGCTGCTGAGCCCGGAACGGCGCGAGGAGTTCGACGCGAAGAACCGGAGCGATCAGGAGAAATCGCGGAAGCTCTTCGAGCATCGTCAGAACCGCGAGCTGATCTCGATCGAGGTGGCGCGCGAGAACGCCACGCCCATCGAATGGCGGAGCGAGGACGTGACTACGCCCTCATTCGAGGGTCGGAGGGTCGTCGATGACGTGAGCCTCGAGGAGATCGCGCGCTACATCGACTGGACTTTCTTCTTCACGGCCTGGGAGCTCAGGGGCAGGTTCCCGAAGATCCTCGAGCACGAGACCCACGGAGCAGCCGCACGAGATCTCTATGAACATGGTCGCGCGCTGCTCGATCGCATCATGTCCGAGAAGCTGCTCGCTGCGCGAGGCGTCTACGGATTCTGGCCTGCGAACCGTGATGGAGACGACATCGTCCTGTGGGCGGATGAGGCGCGAAGCCGCGAGCATCTTCGCTTCCACATGCTGCGGCAACAGGGGGCGAAGCCGAACGAGAAGCCTTACTACTGTCTCTCGGACTTCGTAGCGCCGCTCTTTACCGGGCTCGAAGACCACATTGGCGCGTTTGCAGTGACCGCAGGCATTGGCGCCGACGAGCTCGCGCGAAAATTCGAGGCGGATCACGACGACTACAACGCCATCATGGTCAAGGCACTGGCTGACCGCTTGGCCGAAGCGTTTGCGGAGCTGCTGCACGAGCGCGTGCGCCGGGAATGGGGATACGAGCCCAAGGAGGGCTTCACGAACGAAGATCTCATCGCGGAGAGGTATCGGGGGATCCGACCTGCCTTCGGCTATCCGGCCTGCCCGGACCACACGGAAAAGGCAACGCTGTGGGAGCTTTTGAAGCCGGACGAAGTCGGAATTTCGTTGACCGAGCACTTCGCGATGAGCCCCGGCGCCAGCGTCAGCGGTATCTACTTGGCTCACCCCCAGTCTCGTTATTTCGCGGTCGGGCCCATCGACAAGGATCAAGTCGAGGACTACGCGCGTCGAAAGAACATGACACTCGCCGAAGCAGAACGCTGGCTGCAGCCGAACCTCGGTTACTCACGGGACGACTGATGCAGAGGCCGCGCATCCGAGATCTGCTCCCGGTCACCGTCCGTGTCTTCGATCCAGAGGAGGTGACCACCAAGAGCCACCGCGAGATCGATCCGCGTGCGGTCGGTCTCATGAAAGAAGACGTGGATGCGATCTGGAACGCAATCATTCGTTTCTACAAGACGGGGCTCCAGCCCGCCATCGCGCTGTGCATTCGTCGCCGGGGCGAAATCATCATCGACCGCGCGATCGGTCACGCCAGCGGGAACAGCCCGCAAGATCCGGAAGACTCCCCGCTCGTGCCAGCGACGCCAGATACGCTGTACAACTTCTTTTCGGGCTCGAAGACGGTGACTGCGATGCTAATTCACCTCTTGCAGGAAGAGGAGCAGCTCCACGTCGACGAGCCGGTGGCCACCTTCATTCCCGAGTTTGCCAAGCGCCGAAAGCACAACATCACGATTCGGGACATCCTCACACACCGCGCCGGCATCCCGGCCACGCCGGAGGAAGCCATCGATCTCGACTTGTTGTCCAAACCGGACGAGATCGTTCGCGCATTCTGCGAGCTGGAGCCCACACATCGGCCTGGCAGCGTGCAAGCCTATCAGGCGATTACCAGCGGCTTCATTCTGGGAGAGATCATTCGGCGCGTCACGGGAACCGAAATCCAAGACTTCTTGAGGGCCAAGATTCGCGATCCGCTTCGGATGAGACACTTCCGTTACGGGGTTTCGCCCGAGCACCTCGACCGCGTCGCCGTGGATGCGTTTACCGGACCCATTCCCACGTGGCCCTACAAGAACTTGGTCCGGGTCGCTTTTGGTGCGCCGATGCGGGAGCTGGTCGAGATGGCAAACGATCCTCGTTTTCGCACGGCGGTGGTGCCTGCGGGCAACGTCATCGCGACGCCCGAGGAGATCTCCCGCTTCTTCGAAACCCTGCTTTGCGGAGGGACCTACGAAGAGACGCGCGTTTTCGATCCGCGAACGGTGGCCCGAGCCGTCAAGCCTCAGGTCACCGGCCAGGTGGACCGCGTCCTCATGATGCCTATCCCCTTGTCGATGGGGTTCATGCTAGGAGGGCATAGGTTCGGTTTCTACGGTCCGCGTACCGCAAACGCATACGGTCATCTCGGGTTCACCAACGTGCTCGGATGGGCCGACCCTGACCGGGACATCAGCGTAGCCTTCATGAACACCGGCAAGCCGCTTCTTTCCGCGAAGATGATCTCCTGGTTGAACGTCACCCGCGTCATCGGCACGAGGATCCCCCGCGATCGGGCGTGATTGGCATCCTCCCTATGCTAGGCTTCGCCGCATGAAGTTCAGCGTCTCCATCGCCATGGCGCCACCCGAGCACTACATCCCGGTTGCGCAGGAGGCCGAGAAGCTCGGCTATCACGCGATCGTCCTTCCTGATTCGATCTTCTTTTCGGAAGAGGTCAGTAGGCCGTATCCGTACACGCAGGATGGCAGTCGCATGTGGGACGGCGAGACCCCTTGGATCGAACCGATCGTCGGTGCAGCCGCGATGGCCGGGGCGACGGAGCGAATTTTCTTTTACACCAGCGTGGTCAAGCTGCCGGTTCGCCATCCGGTGCTGGTCGCGAAGCAGGTCGCCTCGCTTGCCGCGATCTCGAACGGTCGATTCGGGTTCGGATGCGGGCTCGGTTGGTTGCCCGAGGAGTTCAAGTGGTGCGGCACCGACTTCGAGACTCGCGGCAAGCGGATGGACGAGTGCCTCGAGATCCTCCGTCTCATTTGGGGTGGGGGGATGGTCGAGTATCACGGCGAGCACTACGACTTCGGCAAGATTCAGATGAGCCCCGCACCGAAGAAGCCGATTCCCATCTACATCGGTGGTCACACCAAGCCGGGTCTTCGCCGCGCGGCCAAGTACGGCGATGGCTGGTCCTCGGCGATGCTCACCTCCAAGCAGTTGCTCGCGCTGATCGGACAGATCGAGGCGTTTCGCAAAGAGTACGGGCGAGATCATCTTCCGATGGAGTACCAGGCTGTGGTGACCGACGTTTGGGACGCACAAGGCTATAAACGCCTCGAAGAAGCGGGCGTGACCGACATCATCACTGTTCCTTGGCTCATGTACGGCACTCCCATGGTGGGGGGCGCCTTGGAGGGGCGAATCGACGGCTTGAAACGGTTCGCAGACAACGTTATCGCCAAGATGCAATGAGCTCCGTGTCGCGGATTCTGGAGCAAGCGAGCGAGGTGCCGGTACCCGATCCGGATGCCTATCGCCTGATCGGCATGGACACGGAAAGCCTCCTTGCGGCCGCGTGCGTCCGGCGCGATCGCGCCTGGGGAACGACTCTCACCTTCTCTCCGAAGGTTTTCCTTCCCATCACCAACCTTTGCCGCAACCGCTGCGACTACTGCTCGTTCCGGCGGTCCCCTGGGGATCCCGGAGAATGGACGATGAGCCCGGAGGAGATTCGCGCATGGCTCCATCGAGCGCGGGACCAGGGCTGCATCGAGGCGCTTCTGTGCTTGGGTGACACGCCAGAGACGGGCTTTCGCGAGTACCGAGAGCTTCTGCGATCCTGGGGGCACCAGCGCACGGTCGACTACTTGCGGTGGGCGGCCGAAGAGGCGTTGGCGGTTGGTCTACTGCCGCACACCAACGCAGGCATCCTCTCCCGGGACGACATGATCGCGCTTCGACCGGTCAACGTGAGCCTCGGGTTGATGCTCGAGAACGTGAGCGATCGATTGTGCGCGAAGGGCATGCCGCATCATCGCGCACCAGACAAACGTCCGGCCAGGCGCATACGAATGACGCGAGAGGCCGGAGAGCTGCAGATCCCTTTCACCTCGGGTCTGTTGATCGGAATCGGCGAGACGATCGAGGAGCGTATCGATACCATTCTCACGATTCGACGGCTGCATCGGGAGTACGGTCACATCGGCGAGGTCATCGTGCAGAACTTTCGGGCGCATGCACGGACGCCCATGGGCAACGCCCCGGAGCCGACCTCAGGCGAGCTTGCTCAGACGATTGCGCTGGCGCGCCTTCTGTTGGACGACGAAGTCAGCGTCCAGGCGCCGCCGAATCTCAATCCTGCGTCCGTTCCCACCCTCATCCGGTCGGGCATCAACGACTTTGGGGGCATCTCGCCGGTGAGCCCCGACTACATCAATCCCCGCCACCCCTGGCCGTATCTGGATTTGCTCGGGGAGGCGTGCGCAGTGGAGGGCTTTCGACTCCGACCTCGCCTCCCGGTATACCCCTTGCACCTGGATGCGCCCGGATTCGTGGACGCGTCTTTGCGCCCCCGGATCGACCAAGCTCAGATGGAGCTCGCAACGCCATGACGACTGCTCTCGAAGCCTCTCTGCGAAAGGTATCGCCCATCGTTCGGGCAATTCTCGAGCGAAGCCTCGAGGACCGCGAGCTGGAAGTCGCAGAGGGCGTAGCGCTCAGCGAGGCACGGGGCATCGACCTTCATGCGTTGTGTCTCGTCGCCGATGAGTTGCGCCGGCAGCAGGTCGGCGATCGCGTGACGTATGTCGTCAACCGCAACATCAATTTCACCAACGTTTGCATCAAGAACTGCAAGTTCTGCGCTTTCGCCCGGACCGTCCGCTCGGAGCAGGGCTACTTTCTACCGCGAGAGGAAGTCGCGCGCCGCATTCGGCAGGCATGGGAGATGGGCGCCACCGAAGCGTGCTTGCAGGCGGGGCTGTCTCCCAATCTGACGGGCGACAGCTACATCGAGCTCTGCCGCGTGGCAAAGGATGCAGCACCCGAGATCCACATCCACGCTTTCTCGCCGGAAGAGGTGAAGTTCGGAGCCTCGCTCAAGCGAGCTCCCTACGCGGAGTATCTTGCCGAGCTCAAGGATGCGGGTCTGGGCTCGCTTCCCGGAACGTCCGCTGAAATCCTCGATGATCGGCTTCGCAAGACGATCTCTCCAACCCGCATTACGACGAGCGAGTGGTTGGAGGTGATCACCTCGGCGCATCGTCTAGGCATCCCCACGACCTCGACCATGATGTTCGGCCACGTCGAGTCGATCGAGCAGCGCATGCGCCACATGGACATGCTGCGCAGGGTACAGCGTGAGACCGGGGGATTCACGGAGTTCGTTCCTCTTTCCTTCGTGCACGAGGAAGCGCCGCTTTTCGCCTCGAGCGACGTTCCTGGAGTGCGCCCCGGACCGACCGGAAACGAGGTGCTTCGCCTATATGCCATCGCGCGCCTCATGCTGGGTCGCGACATTCCGAACCTGCAAGCGTCTTGGGTCAAGGAAGGGCTGCGAGTTGCTCAGCTTCTGCTGAGCTGCGGAGTCAACGACTTGGGCGGCACATTGATGAATGAAAGCATTTCGACCGCCGCCGGCGCCCGGCACGGCCAGCTGATGACGCCGGCGACGTTGCGCCGGATCATTCGCGACGCAGGCCGCGTGCCTGCGCAGCGCGCCACGACTTACGATGTGATTCGGGAGTTCGGGGCCGCCGCTGACGCCGACTCTCCGGAGCCGCTCGATTCGGTGCGCGATTCCGAGGAAGCATTCGGCTCATATGATGCGCTCACCCGGGATCCGCGATTCCACTACGAGCCTCGCGGTTTGCGCGTCGTGGGCTAGCGCAGCCGTTCGAGATCACCGGGCTGATCCACGTCGAAACCGATTCCATGGCGGATCTCGAAGCTGACCGTCAGGCCCAAGCTCTGCGCTCGCTGGTGATGGCGTCGAAGGCTGTCTTCGTGTCCTAGGCAACTCGGCAGGCCCGTAGCTGGCCTGATCGCAACGAGGTTCGTTCCCCGCCCCGAGAGATCGGGCGCCAGCACCACGTCGGATTCATCCATTCGGCGTGAGACGATCGAAAGGTCTTCGACGCTGAGCTCGGGAAGGTCGCTCATGCAGATCATGACGCTTGTAGCTCCGCGGCGTTCGAGCTCCCGGAGCGCGCCATCCACGACCTCGGCAAGCCCGCGGCTTCCTTCGGCATCCGCCAGGGGAAGAACGCCCAAGCGTTGCGCGTGCTGGCGTACCTCGGACGAGTCGCTCACCACGGCGATCTCGTCGATCGTCGGACAATCGCGCAGCACGGCGATGACGTGCTCGAACAAATGCTTCGCCAGCCGGGCGCGCTCGGTTTGGGGGAGCACCTCGGCCAGCCTGGACTTGCCCCGGTCGAAACCCTTCGTTGGCACCAACGCCCAGCGGCTCATGAGATGGTCCGTGCGAAATCGATCAGCTCGCGGGCCAAGGTGGACCGTTCCTCTTTGGATGAGATCAGGATGCTGGTCTCGAGCACGGGGAAGGGCGCTTGAAACCCATCTCCGTGATGTACGGCAAATCCATCGAGCAGTCCTTCGTAGTGCATGGCGACCGCCTCTGCGGACGGGGCACGGCCTTCGATGTCTTTGATCATCCTTGCCAGAGGCCCTTTGACCGCTTTGCGGTTCACGATGGGGCTCACCGCGACTGTCGTCGTCTGGCGGATCCGGTCGGAAACTCCGTGCAGCGCCAGGATTGGGTCGATCGAGACATACGGATTCGATGGGCAGATCACCACCAGATCGGCCGACTCCATTGCGTCGAGAACCAGGTCGGTGGCCCGATCGGACCCCTCCTGACGAACCTCGCGTACGGCTGGCACCGCGTGCTCTTTGATCAGCCAGTCCTGAAACGCAATCTCGTCACCTCTTTGGGTGACGATGATTGTGGGGCGCGGGGCATCGCTCATGGGCAGGACGCGGCGACTGACGCCGAGCGCAGCGCAAAGCCCGCGGGTGATCTCGGTGAGGGACCGCGCTTCGCTGAGCCCGGCGCTTCGCATCAGGTGCGTGACGAGATCCCGGTCTCCCAGCAAGAACCAGTCTGGCTCTCCGCGCCTCTTCGCTTCTTCGAGCACGCGGAACGTGTCGCCCTCGATGCCCCAGCCTCGTGTCTCCGGCGCCAACCCGGCTAGCGTGTACATGATGGTGTCGAGGTCCGGGCTGATGTGCAGCCCCCAGTGCCGAAAGTCGTCTCCCGTGTTGACGATCACGGTCAGTGATCCCGGAGGCAGCACGCGGTCGAGCCCGTCGACGAGCCGTGCGCCTCCCACGCCGCCGGCGAGCGCCACGACGTTCGACGGATACTGCGATTTAAGGGTCATGCGTAGAGGTCGACTTCCGGTTCCCGCAACAGAGCTCGGGAGGAGTCGGAGGACGTTTGGAAATGAAGGCCGCGCACGAGCGTGAGCGGGCGTCCTTCGTCGGCCTGACCAGCCACCAAGTCGGCCGCTGCTGCGAGCGAATCGGCCACCGCGGGCTCGGTTGCTTCCAAGACGCGGCCGTAGCGATCGCTGGCGCCTCGCCGGTCCCACACCGCAGGCACTCCTGCCACGCCGATCGCGAAGCCCATGGTGCCGCGCCGAAATGGTCTCCCCCAGGAATCACTGATTACCACGCCGATCTCGGCGCCGAAGCGCTCGGAGAGCCTCGCACGAAGGTCCCGAGCGCTCGCATCGGGATCGCGCGGCAACGTGAGCACCCACGGCCCGCCATGGTGCGGGGCATCGGAGCGGCCGGCATTGCTCGCATCGATGCCCGCGTTGGCAGAGACGAACCCGAGCCGGTGGCGCACGATGAGGGCGCCAGGCTTCTTTCGCGAAATGCCGATGCTTTCTCGGAGAACCAGCTCGACGAGCCGTGGGTCCTTTTCCACTTCCTCGGCGAGCCGCAAAGCCTGATCACCAGGCGTGACGCCGCCGAGGTCGACGAAGCATCCCTCTGCACGGGAGACGATCTTGCTCGCAATTACGAGCACGTCCCCTTGCGCCAACGCAATGCCGGCCCGCGAGAGGCTCGCCACAACGATCTCGACCAGGTCATCGCCTGGCTCGATGGTCGGAATGCCGCCAATGGCGCGTAGGGTCAGCTCCGATCCGACGCGTAGGCCGCCCGCAGCCAATGCTCCCGCAGTCATTCCGTCTCCGGGATGCCCGTAATCCGCAGCCCCGAACCGATGATCTCGTAGTGGCGATTGATGTGTAGAAGAACCGGGGTCATGGATTCGAGCGCGATCGCGTTCTTGAGCACGCCTGCGTCGACGCCGCGGAGACCCAAGTCGGAAATCAGCGAGATGACCGTGGCACGCGCCTCTTTGTCGTCGCCGCAAACCAGCACGTCGCAATCGAACGTGTGATTCGGATCGCTGAGATGCTGGGAGCTGATGTGGTGCAGCCCCGCGACGAGCCGAGTCCCTTCGGGTAAGAGAGCGCGCGCCTCGAGGGCCGCGGCATCTCCCTCCGGCAAGCTCACCGAGCGCACCTTGGGCGGCGCGAGCGGGACGGTGATGTCGACGATGATCTTTTCGCCGACGTCGTCCTTGATCGACTCGAAGGTCGCGCGATGCGCACCGTACGGGACGGTGACGATGATGACCTCGGCCTCTTTGCAGGCCGTCAAGTTGTCGGCGCCCCGTATGCGCACGCTCAGCTCCTCCGAAAGCTCGGCGGCCTTTGCCGCTCCCTTTTCCGCCTGCCGAGATCCGATGAAGACGTCGTGTCCTGCCTTGGCCCAGCGAACGGCCAAGCCACGTCCCTCGCGCCCGGTACCACCCACGATTCCGATTTTCATTGCTGCCTCACGAGTTGAGCTCGGCCATGAACCGAAGCGTGTCCATGTCCTGTGAGCCGACCATCAGAGTTCCCACCGGCGAGTCCTTCCACCGCTGGAATCGATCGCGAATGCGGTCCTTGGAGCCGACCAGATACAAGGCATCGACCATCTCGTCCGGGACCGCAGCGATGGCCTCGTTGCGCTTGCCGTCCAAGAAGAGCGTCTGAATCTTCTCGCAGGCCTCCTCGAAGCCTACGCGGCTCAGGTAGTCCTTGTAGAAGTTCTTCTCTTTCGAGCCCATGCCGCCGATGTAGAGCGCGAGCTGCATCTTGCAAGGGGTCATAGCGTACTCGGGATCGCCGATGATCACCACGACGGTCGGGGCGATATCGAAGCTCGCGAGACTCTTTCCGTTGCCCGCCTTGGCAAAGCCCTCATTGAAGTTCTCCATGAGAACCTCGGGACGTTCCGGGTGCATGCAGGTGAGCAGGCAGCCGTCGGCGATCTCGGCGGACATCACCTGGGATTTGGGTGCCATGGAGCCCGTATAGACGGGAATGTCCGGCCTGCTCCGGATCATGCTGCGGAGCGGCTTCCCCTGCCCCGAGGCTCCTTCGCCCTTGTAAGGAATCTGATAGTGCACACCATCGAACTCCAACGGCGCCTCGCGTGCGAAGATCCTCTTGACGATGGTCACGTACTCACGCAGCCAGGTGAGAGTCTTGTTGAACGGAACGCCGTGCCACCCCTCCACGACCTGAGGCCCCGAGGTTCCCAGACCCATGATGAACCGTCCGTTGGACAGAACGTCCATGGTCATGGCCGTCATGGCCGCGTTAGCGGGCGAGCGCCCCGGGAGCTGCATGATGGCGGTGCCGAGCTTGATGGTCGAAGTCTGCGACCCGACCCAGGCGAGCGGGGTGACCGCGTCGTTTCCCCAAGATTCGGCGGTCCAGATCGAGTCGTACCCGAGCCGCTCGACCTCCCCGATCTTCTCCATGTTCACCAGGTCGTGCACCGTCGTATTCAGTTGAGGACCTGCGTATCCCAATGTCAGCCCAAGCCGCATCGCGTCTCCTTGTGAAGGGGAAGTGCTCCGGTTCGTATCAGGAACTGACGGCGGCTTCAATTTGATGAGTGGGGCCGCACGGGTCAGCTTCCAATCGATGCGGCTGTTGGTGACCGGCGCGTTTGGACGGCTCGGCCAAGAAGGCCTCGAACGCTCGTTCCAGGAGGCGCATTCGGTCGTTGCCTTCGATGTTCCCACCCGGCGAAATCAGAGGGCTGCCCGCCGATATGCCCGCCGATATCCTGGGCGTTTGCGGACCGTTTGGGGAGACATCCGTTCATTCGAGGACATCCGTCCCTGTGTCGCCCAATGCGACGCGATCATCCACAACGCCGGGGTGCTCGCGCCAGCCTCGGAAAGAAACCCGGCGCTGGCGTATGCGGTCAACGTCGATGGCACCCGCAACATCCTTCGTGCGATGAAGGAGCAGGATGACCCTCCGGTGCTCGTCTTCTCTTCGTCGCTCTCGGTTTGCGGCCCACGAGCACCTGGAGGCCCACCCCTCACAGCTGCCGATCCCGCTGTTGGCACCGACAACTACACGTCGAACAAGGCCGAATGCGAAAGGCTGTTGCAGGCGTCCGGTCTCCCTTACGTCATACTGAGAATTGGCGTTTCGGTCGGCACCAAGGCGGCAGCCGGAGATCTATCGCCCGACGTGTTTCGCCTCCTATTCAGCATCGACCCGGCTACGCGGCTCGAGTGGGTGCATCCCGAGGACGTGGCGCTCGCGCAAGTTCGCGCCGCCGAAACGCCTGGCGCGATCGGGAAGACCCTGATGATAGGCGGGGGAGAAGGCTGCCGTCTCACGTTTGGAGAGTTGTATGGCGCCATGTTCGAAGCGAGGGGCGTGGGACGCTTTCCTCCGGAAGCGTATGGCAAAGACGTGTACTACTGCGACTGGCTCGATACGACGGAAAGCCAAGCGCTCCTCGGCTACCAGCGTCTCCGTTTCGACGACCTCATCGGCCAACTTCGGCGCGAGTCGCGCTTCACGCGGCCATTCACGAAGATGCTCGCCCCGCTGATTCGCCGGTTCATGTTGCGGTACTCCGAAGCGTGGCAAGGGCGGCAGGCGCCTGCCTAGACCGAGTGCATCTTGAAATGCTTCGAGGGCGGATCAGCTCAGGGTGTACTCGGTCTAGCTTCGATCACGCATGCTGGTTCGAAACGGAGACGACCTCGCCCGTCATGTAGGAGCTGTAATCGCTCGCGAGAAACACCATCACGTTCGAGACTTCCCATGGCTCGGCTCCTCGGCCGAATGCCTCGCGTTTTTGAAGCTCTTCCAGCAGACCAGGCGGCGTGACTTTCGCGAGAAAGGGATGCATCGCCAGGGAGGGCGCCACGCAGTTGATGCGCACGTTGGCTTCGGCGGCCTCCATCGCCGCGCACCGGGTCAGCGCCATGACCCCTGCCTTCGCCGCTGCATAGTGCGATTGGCCTTCCTGGGCGCGCCATCCGAGCACCGAAGCGTTGTTCACGATTGCGCCTTTGCCACGGGGCATCATGTGCCTGAGCGCGGCGCGTGTGCATCGAAAGCACCCGTTGAGCGTCACGTCCAGCACCGTGCCCCATTGGTCGTCCGTCATATCGACGACCCGGGCATAGTCTCCGAGACCCGCATTGTTCATGAGCACGTCCACGTGCCCCATCTCGGCTACCGCGAAGTCGAACATCGCCTGCACTTCGTCTTCTTTGGTGACGTTGCATAGGACGGTGGCAGGCCGCGCTCCGGTTTCGCTCGCAATCTTGTCAGCCGCCTCGCCGAGGCGCCGCTCGTGGATGTCGCTGATCACCAACGCCGCTGCGTTCTCCTCGGCGCATCGAACGGCGGTGGCGAATCCGATGCCCGTCCCAGCCGCCGCGGTGACCAACACGGTCTTGCCTTCCAGCAGGCCGTGTCCGCTGACGTATGAGGGTTTCTTGCTCATCGTGGCTCCTTTGGCAGACCGAGACCTCGCTCGCCGATGATGTTTCGCTGAATCTGGTTGGAGCCGGCGTAGATCGTGTCGGCCCTCGCAAAGAGATACCACTTCTGCATCGACGTCAGCTCATAGGGCGCTCCTTCGATCAACTCCGCGCGAGGTCCGAGCACATCCATGGCGAGCTTGCCCAAGTCCCGATGCCAGTTCGACCAGTAGAGCTTGCTGATCAGGGCCTCACGGCCGAGATCGGCGCCTTGGTGCTCGAGAGTCCGAAGCGCGTTGACGCGCATGATCTTCAGCCCGATCCAGGCAGCAGCCAGACGTTGGCGAAAAACCGGATCCTTTGCGGCGCCCGTGCGCTTGGCAGCGTCCAAGACCTGCTCGAGCTCCTGCTGAAACAAATACTGCTGGCCCAAGGTCGAGGTGCCGCGCTCGAAGGCGAGGGTGCCCATCGCGACCTTCCAGCCATTGTTGACGCCACCGACGACGTGGTCCTTGTGTGCCTTGGCGCCATCGAAGAAGACCTCTGCGAACTCCGAAGCTCCGCTCATTTGCTTGATGGGACGTGCCTCGATGCCTTCCTGCTTCATGGGCACGAGGATGTAGCTGAGGCCTCGGTGCTTGGGCGCGTCGGAGTCGGTTCGGCAAAGGACGAAGCACCAGTCGGAATGAAGCGCGCCAGAGGTCCAGATCTTCTGTCCCTCGATGATCCATTCGTCGCCGACGAGCGTCGCTTTGGTTTGGACGTTGGCGAGGTCCGAGCCCGCGCCGGGCTCCGAATAGCCCTGGCACCAAATCTCGTCTCCCGCGACGATCGGGGGCAAAAAGCGCTGCCGCTGCTCGGGCGATCCGAAATGAATCAAGGTCGGTCCGAGCAAGGTTTCGCCGATGTGACCGACGCGGCCCGGGCCGTACGCACGCACGTATTCCTCGTTGAAGATGGCTTCTTCCTTGATGGTGCAGCCCCGTCCGCCAAACTCCCTCGGCCATCCGATGCAGTTCCACCCGGCGGCGCCCATCACTTTGCCCCACGCGATTCGTTCCTCGACGTGGGAGTCTTGGTCGCCCGACGCGCCACGGCCCCGCAGATGCCGGAAGGGCCCGCGGAGCTGCTCGGTCAGCCAGGCGCGCACCTCTTGCCGGAACGCTTGCTCTCGTTTGGTCAGTTGCAGCTCCATCACAACCCCATGTGCTGTGCGACGCGCTCCCGGTGAAACGCCGGATCGCCGAAGAGGACCTCGGATGACTTGGCCCGCTTGAAGTACATGTGCGCCGGATGCTCCCACGTAAAGCCGATCCCGCCGTGAATCTGTATGTTCTCGGAGGCACAGTGAAAGAACGTATCGGAGCAGTAGGACTTGGCCATCGAAGCGGCTTCCGCTAGGTCGGCCTCGCGCTGAGAGGCAAGGGCGCTCGCATAGAAAGCGGCGGAGCGCGCGGACTCCACCATCGTCAGCATGTCGGCGCACTTGTGCTTGATCGCCTGGAACGACCCGATGGGACGGCCGAACTGGTGGCGCACCTTGGCGTACTCGACCGACATTTCGAGCGTCTTTTCCGCGGCGCCGACCTGCTCCGCCGCAAGGGCGATCCTCGCGAAATCCAAGGTTTGCTCGCAAAGCACCCAGCCGCCGCCCTCCGGCCCTAGAAGCGCGTCGGTGGGAACGAGCACCTCGTGAAGCTCCACCGAGGCAAGCCGCCGGGTCTGGTCCATCGTGGGAAGCCACGCGCGCTTCAGGCCCGGTGCATCGGCCGGCACCAGGAACAGGCTCACGCCCTCCGGGCCCTTGCTGCGCGCGGAACGGGCGGCGACGATCAGCAGATCGGCCGTGTGCCCGTCGAGAACGTAGTGCTTTTTCCCCTCTAGGACGTAACCAGCGCCGCTCTCGTCGTACGTCGCTTCGATGCCGTCCGATTCGGGTCGGTGGTTTTCTTCCGCGTAGGCGAGGGTGACCTTCGTTGCACCGGCGGCGATGCGAGGGAGATGAATCTCCTTCTGTTCATCGTTTCCTCCGAGCAGCAGCGCGTTGGCGCCGAGACAAATCGTCGATAAGAAGGGCGCGCACAGCAGGGTGCGACCCATTTCTTCCATGAGTGGATGAAGGTCCAGATAGCTCATGCCGAGGCCCCCGTGCTCTTCGGGAATGGTCAGGGCGGTCCAGGCGAGCTCTTCGGAAAGCTGCTCCCAGACACCGAGGTCGTAGCCTCGTTCCGTGGCCATCGCCGAACGAACGCGTTCCTCCGAAGACGCGACCTCGAGGAAGCGCCTTGCGCTT
Source organism: Myxococcales bacterium SG8_38 (assembly GCA_001303415.1). GTDB lineage: Bacteria > Myxococcota_A > Polyangia > Polyangiales > Houyiibacteriaceae > SG8-38. Next base: position 70,703 of record LJTN01000001.1, on the reverse strand, counting down.
CTTCTCAGCTCTTGTTGATCTTCTGAGAACGAAAACTCCATGGGCTCACTCTTCGCGATTGGCCTTCGCAGCCGAAAGAAACGCGGGCGTTTCTCCTCCGCCGTGAAGCAACAGATTCGCGCCACTGACGTACGAGGCGAGGGGGGATGCGAGGTAGAGGCATGCGGAAGCGACGTCTTCGGGGGCTCCCAGACGCCTGAGGGGGACGGTTTCCGCGACTCGGGCCATGCCGGCCTCGTCTCCGTAGTGAAGATGTGCCTGCTCGGTCCGGATCAGGCCCGCCGAGATGGCGTTGACTCGCACCTTGGGCGCCCACTCGATGGCTAGCGTTCCGGTGAGGTTGATCAGGCCTGCCTTGGCCGCCCCGTACGCCGCAGTTCCGGGGGAGGGCCGGACGCCGGAAACGCTCGCGATGTTGATGATGGAGCCGCCGGACTCTTGCGCTTGCATGATTCGATTGGCCTGCTGCGCGCAGTGCAATGCCGCGACGAGATTGAGCTGAATGACCTTCTCCGAGAAGCGAGGTGACGCCGTGGCAGCTTCGGCATGGGGCGCCCCCCCCGCGTTGTTGATCAAAACATCGAGGCGCCCTAATCGATCGTGCACCTCGCCGACCATATTCTCGACTTGATCGGCATCACGCACATCTGCGCCGACGAAGAGGGTACGCTTGCCGCCTGCGCTCGGCAGCGCATCCGGGGCCCGTCGTCCGCATATGGCCACTTCGGCACCCGCACGGAGGAATGCTTCAGTGATCGCCCGCCCGATGCCGCGGCTCCCGCCGGTCACCAAGACGACTCGATCGGTGAAGTCGAGATTCTGACTCATGCGCCGTATACCTTGACCAAAGGGCGCGCCTTGGAAAGCAGCTCTTCGACCGCAGGACCTATATCGGCCGGATTCCATCGCCTTCCGATGTCGATGGTTTGCTCCCGACGGTAACCGTCGAAAACGGTGATGGTCCCGCCGAATGCCTCCCATACCCGCCCGGTAACCCCACGCGACTGCGGGCTGCCGAGCCAGACCACGAAAGGTGACACGTTGGCCGGATCGTTCTGATCGAAGCCTTCGTCGGGAGCCTTCATCGCGTCACCGAAGACCTCGGTCATTCGCGTTCGCGCGATGGGGCAAATTGCGTTTGCCGTGATTCCGTAGCGGCCGAGCTCGGCAGCCTGGACCAGAGTCAAGGTTGCGATTCCTGCCTTCGCAGCCGAGTAGCTCGATTGCCCAACGCTGCCCAGCACGCCGGCGCCGGAGCTCGTATTGATGATGCGGCCATCGACCTCGTCGCCGGCCTTGACCCGTTCCCGCCAGTACGCCGCGGCGTGCCGTGAGACGCAGAAGTGTCCCTTGAGGTGGACCCGTATCACGGCATCCCACTCTTCCTCGCTGCAACTGACGAACATGCGATCGCGCACGAATCCTGCGTTGTTGACGACCACGTCGAGCCGTCCGAACTGGTCGATGGCCTGCCGGACGAGCGCCTCGGCTTGGTCCCAGTCCGCCACGTCTGCGCCGTTCGCCACTGCTTCGCCGCCCATGTCGACAATGGCGCGGACGACTTCGTGCGCCGGTCCGTCGGTCGGTTCTTCGCCGCTGTTGCTTACCCCGAGATCGTTGACCACGACCTTCGCACCTTGTCTCGCGAACTCGAGCGCGTGCTCCCGGCCAATGCCGCGTCCCGCACCCGTCACGATCACGACCCGTCCCTCACAAACACCAGCCATACTCACACCTCTGCCTCGGCCAACTTGACCATGAGCTTTCCGCGATGCTCGCCGCTGAATAGTCGAAGCAAGTGCTCCGGTGCGCGGTCGAGCCCCTCGACGATGTCGTCGCGATAGCGGAGCTTGCCCTCGATGATCCAGCCGGCGAGCCGCTCGCGGGCTTCATCGTAGCGATTGGCGAAATCCAACGTGGTGAAGCCTTGCATTCGTGCGCTTTTGGCGAGAAGTTGGAGATAGTTGCTCGGACCGGGCGGTAGCTCGGGCGCGTTGATCTGCGAGATGGCGCCGCACAAGACGACGCGTCCATGATGGGCGAGCCGAGTCAGGGCCGTATTGAGGATCTCGCCACCCACGCTGTCGAAAAACACGTCGATGCCACGAGGGCAGGATTTTGCGAGCGCGGCGCGCAGATTTGCGGTCTTGTAGTTGATGGCGAGATCGTAGCCGAGCTCTTCGACGAGCCAGGCGCACTTTTCGTCGCTTCCCGTGAGCCCGACGGTTTGGCAGCTCTCGATCTTGGCGATCTGACCGACGATCGACCCGACACCGCCTGCAGCGGCAGATACGACGACCGTTTCTGCGGCGCGAGGGTTTCCCACCTCGAGCAAGCCGAAGTAGGCGGTCAACCCGGTGCCGCCGAGCACGCTCAACATGGCATGCAGCGGGATACCTGCGATGGGTCGCACCTTTCCGTGCAAGTTGTGCGTCGGCACGACGCTGTACGACTCCCACGCTGCCAGCGCTTGAACGATCAGCCCCTCGGGCCAACCCTCGGCATCCGACGCGACGATCTGGGAGAGGGTCCCGCTTCGGATCGGCTCACCGATTCGGATCGGCGGGAGGTAGGATTTCGCGTCGCTCATCCATCCGCGAATGGCCGGATCGATCGACAGATACAGATTGCGGAGCAATACCTCCCCCGGTCCCGGGCTTCCGACGGGCTGCTCCGCGCACGCGAAATCCTCGGCCGACGGCATCCCGACAGGACGCTTCCTCAGCAATATCTGTCGGTTCACATCCGTCACTCGCCACTAGACTGAAACATGTTCCACTTTCTGCAAGGGGACACGCTCCTCCCTAGCCGGAATGATGGGGTTTTTGAAGGTGCTGCGTGTCCCTAGTGCCAGTCGATGCCGCGGTGCCAGAGGACTGCGAGGTCCATGGTGAGGGCGATCGACCAATGGAGGAGGGCGCCGAGAAAGAACGAGCGGTGCCGTAGGGCGAGATAGCCAAGCACGTAGCCCGCAACGATCGAGCCGTTCACTTCCAGAATCGGTTTGGCGTAGTGACCGATGCTGTAGAGCATCACCATCCAAGGAAGGGCCAGGATGTCGAGATCACGTCCCAGGCCGAAGCTCATGTACCCGCGCCAGAAGCTCTCGCCCGACAAGAACATCATGAAGTACGCGGCGTGATAGAGCAGAAACAGACGAATCGAGGCTTGGTCGCCAACGACGATGCCGCGTGCTTGCGGGTAGCTCGCTTGAAAATCCGCGAGCGATGAGGCCCACAACACGAGGGGGATCATCGCTATGAACAAACCGAGATAAACCCAACGCCAACGGGTCCCCCCACGCACCACGTAGCCATACTCTCGTGGCGGGTGTCGCAGCTTGAAGCGCACGAGGAGGTACGGGACGACCAAGCGCAACAGCACGCTGCACGTGGCGAAGTACGCGAACCCCAAAAGGGGCCACTGCATGCCGACGGGCACGAATTCTTTCCAAACCTTCTGGTACGTGTTGACTCGTCCAAAAGCCAAGAATAGGGTTAGCAGCAGCGTGGCGCTCACCACCACGAACCGTGCCTCTCGTGACAGGTCTGCGAAACGAATCCCGGTGAGCCATCGCAGCAGCACGAAGTAGAGCCCGCTTCCGGCGATGATGTAGAGCGCAAGCGACCCGGGAATCTCCCTCGCCCAGGCGTACCAACTCCAGTTCAACAGCGAGAGCAGTGCAGTGCACGCGGTCGCCAACCGCCAAAAGGCTCTCGGCTCTTCGTCGGGGATCGCTCTATCCAAAGGCCCTCGCGTCGCGATCCTAGCATTGCGGTCGGCGGTGTGGTTCTCACGGCCACCTGAATCGTCAATGCGATTCCGGCGGTCTGTGCGGTCAGCGGTCGATCCAAGAAATGAAACGCTCGAGCATAGCTCCACTCATGCGCTCGGTCAGTCCAGCCGCTCGATTACCGCGGCCATTCCCTGGCCGCCGCCCACGCACATCGTCTCGAGACCGTAGCGCCCGCCGCGAGACTGCAGGTTGTGGATCAGCGTCGTCATGATCCGGGCGCCGGTTTGCCCGAAAGGATGGCCGAGGGCGATTGCCCCTCCATTGACGTTGAGCTTTTCGATCGGCACGTCGAGCTGGCGCGCCGAGGGTATGACCTGCGCGGCAAACGCCTCGTTGATTTCGACCAGGTCGATGTCCTTCATCGTCAGGCCCGCTCGTTGGAGCGCTTGCCTGCTGGCTTCGACGGGGCCGAGGCCCATGATCTCCGGATTGAGCGACGAAACGCCGGTAGAGGCGATGCGAACCAAGGGCTTGATCCCCAGCTCTTCGGCCCTGGTATCGCTCATGACGATGACAGCGGCTGCACCGTCGTTGAGAGGGCAGGCATTCCCGGCGGTCACCGTGGCACGTCTCCCCATTTGCTCGAGGAGCACGGGCTTGAGCCCTGCGAGCTTCTCGACTGTCGTTCCATGACGCGGACAGTCGTCCGCGTCGACTACGTTGCCGCTCGGTGTGGTGACCGGCGTGATTTCCTCCGCAAAGAAACCGGACTTTTGCGCCGCCTCCGCCCGCTGCTGGGAGAGCGCCGCGAATTCGTCCTGCGCCTCCCGGGAGACCGCGACGTACTGCGCGACGTTTTCCGCCGTTTGCAGCATGGTGATGTATACGTCGGGCAGCCCGGGCGCGGGCTCCCAATTGCCGCGATCCGGCGACATGTGCTCCGCCATGCGCGCCTCGGCCGCACCGAACTTGGGGTTCTTGGTGTTTTCCATGCCGTCGGCTTTGCCTAGGGCAAAGCGGCTGACGCACTCGACGCCCGCGGCAATGAAGCAGTCGCCTTCCCCCGCCTTGATCGCGTGCGCGGCCATTCGGATCGTTTGTAGCGACGAAGAGCAGTAGCGATTGACGGTCGTACCGGGGCAGCCCACGCCCGATAGCAGGCTCACCACGCGCGCCATGTTGTAGCCGTGCTCGCCGGCAGGCTGTGCGCAGCCGAGCATCAGATCTTCCACCATGGAAGGGTCCAAGTTGGAGACCTTCGCAAGGGCGGCCTTCACCGCGATGGCGGCCAGGTCGTCGGGACGCATCTCGACGAGGGAACCTTTGAACGCGCGCCCGATCGGAGTGCGCGCGGTAGAAACGATCACGGCTTCGGGCATGACTTACTCCTCGATGAACATCGAATCCTTCGGGTCGCGGAGGGCGTTTTTCAGCACCTTTCCGGTTGCGTTGCGCGGCAGTGGGGTCGTTCGACGCTCCCACCGCGTTGGCACTTTGTAGTACGCGAGGGCGTCCGCAACCCATCGCTGAAGCTCCTCGTCCGAGATCTCGTGGTTCTCCTCGAGAACGACGATGGCTTTCACTTCTTGACCCAGCTCCTCGTGCTCGACCCCGATCACGGCTGCTTCCGCGACCGCAGGGTGTGCTTCGAGACGCTGCTCGATTTCGAACGGATAGACGTTCTCCCCGCCGCGTAGAATGAGGTCGCGCTTGCGTGACGCGATGTAGAGCTTCCCGTCCTGCAGCCGGCCTACGTCTCCGGTGTTGAGCCATCGGCCGGGCTTGATGGCCGCCCTGGTCGCTTCAGGATCGTTCCAATACTCGAGCATCACCAACGGGCCGCGCAGGTGTATCTCGCCTTCCTCGCCAGAAGGCACCGGCCGCCCTCGTTCGTCACGAATCTCGATCTCGACGCACGGGACCGGCCGTCCGACCGAGGCAGGATCCTCGGCCAGCTCTTCGCCCGCGTTGAGTGTCGCAAAGGCCGTGCCTTCCGTCAGCCCGTATCCAACGCCCATGGTGTGGCTGCACTGAGGAAAGAGGGCTCGGGCCTTTTCCAAGAGTGGCGCCGGAATCGGCGAGCCGCCACCGCCCACCGAACGGAACGAGCTCAAGTCGTGCTCTCGCGCCTTCGGGTGATTGAGCAGGCGGTGCAACACGGTTGCCGTGTAACCCCAGCCCGTGACCCGCTCGCGCTCGATGAGACCGAGGACCGCCTCGGGATCGAAGCGCCCCATGGGCCACACCGTTTTCGCCCCGCCCGCGAGCGCCGTTACCGCCGCGCAATGCAGCCCGGAGACGTGAAACAGCGGGCTGGTGACCAGGATGCTGTTGGGAAGCTCCGGAAGCTCGGACCGTTTTGGGTCGGCCATCATCAGCCGGGCTCCGTGAAAGAAGCTGACCATGATCATGTTGGTGACGTTGCCGTGCGTGTGAACGACGCCTTTGGCGCGCCCCGTCGTGCCGCTCGTATAGAGCATGATGGCCGGATCGTTTTCCGCGATCGGTTGTGTCGGAAGCGTCGCATCCGGATATGCGGCCAGAAGCGCGTCGAAGCCGTCCTCCACGATGACCATGGGCACCGCCGGCTCCCCCGTGATGCGCGCAGCCCGCTTGCGATCCGCGATGAGAAGCTTCGGCTTGCTGTGTCCAATGGCATAGCGAGTCTCGTCCTCGGTCCACCAGCCGTTGAGCCCGACGCAGATCGCGCCGAGGCTGATGGTCGCCCAGAACGAGATTACCCATTCGGGGCAGTTGGCCGCCAAGATTGCGACACGGTCGCCCGGGCCCACACCGAAGCGATCGGCAAACGCGGCCGCTGCGCTCGCGACGAGCTGCTCGTGCTCCCCGAAGGTGTACCGCCTCTCGCGATCGCCTTCGCGAAATACCATGTACTCTGCATTCGCCCGCTCTCGTGCGCGTAAGAGCACGTCACGAAGGGAGCGCGCACGGTTCGCGAATACCCGAACACGCTCACCAAGCACGTCTTCTTCGGCGAGCTCGAACGGCGACCCCTTGGCAAGAAGCCGTGCTTCGACCGCGGCCAAGCGACCCGTCCGCTCGCTCGGTTCGCTCATGGGAGGCCCACGCCAATCGATGGAAACTTCTCCGCCAGCATCTGGAGAAGCCACGACTCCGCAGACGGCACTTGGCGAAAGACCTTCACCGGAATTGGGCTCGGCGTCACCCACGAGATAGCGGTCCAAAGCCCCTGCTGAATAGGGCTCGAAAAAATGAGGGCGCCGCCCGCGCAGTTGATCTTGAGGTGCTGGCGATCCCGGTCGATCCACTGGATGATGCCTTTGCGTTGCGTTGCGGGAACCCCGCCGACCTCCCGCGCGTCGATCACGACCGCGTACGGCTGTCCGCGGCGGGCCCACTCGGACATCCGATCGATGTGACGCTGCCACTCCGCGTCATCGCACAAACCCTGATAGGTCATCCGCATCAGTGGTTTGTCGCTCTCGTCGAACAGGACCCGTCCCATGCTTTCGTCGGCAGTCTACTTAGCTCGGCATGCCGCTACAACGTGTAACCGCCGTCTACGAAGAGGGTCTGACCGGTGACGTACCGTGCTCGCGCCGAGGCCAGGAAAACGACAGCGTCGGCGATTTCTTCGGGCTTGCCAAACCGCCGAAGCGGCGTATTGCGCATCGCCGCGTCGAGCCAGGCTTGGGTCAGCTCGCCGCGCTCCACCAGCTTGGGGAACATCCCCGCATCGACGACGCCGACTGCCACGCTGTTGGCTCGAATGCCGAAGCGTCCCTCCTCGCGCGCGATTCCCCGCATCAACGCCTCTATCGCGCCTTTCGGTGCCACCGAAAGCACATCGCCGGGGGGGAAGCGCTTCAAGCCTGCCGAGCTGATAAACACGATCGAGCCCCGGCTCTGTCGCAAGTGTGGCAGCGCGGCGTGAATCACGTGAAAGAAGCCGTTCACGTCCCAGTCCATGGTGTCGCGCCACTGCTCCGGAGTGAGCTGGCTGATGTATGGCTGATCGATGTGTGTTCCGGCAGCGTACGCAATGGTGTGGATCTGTCCATGCGTTCGAGACAGCTCATCGAGGCAACGGGAAACCGACTCGAGATCGCCGAGCTCCACTCGATGCGCCGAGCATCGCCCCCCGGCGGCTTCGATCTCGTCGACGACGCTTCGAGCCGTGTCCTCGTTGTGTCGATACGTGATCGCGACCGTCACGCCCTCCACGGCGAAACCGCGTGCGATCGCACTGCCGATGCCGCCGCTCCCGCCGACCACCAAGGCCACGCCCTCTGGAAAATCAGACACGGGCACGCTCCCGAAGCTCGAACTTCATCACTTTGCCGGTTGCGTTGCGGGGCAGGGCACTCACGATTTCCACCCGGCGCGGAGCCTTGAAATTGGCCATGTGCTCGCGGCTCCAGGCAAGGACGGCCTCCGGCGTCAACGACCGTCCCGGTGCTGGAACGACGAAGGCCACGCCCACTTCACCCAGTCGTGCATCGGGCACACCGACGACGGCGACTTCTCCAATACCCGGCATTTGCAGCAGAATGTTTTCGATCTCGGCCGGATAGGCGTTGAAGCCTCCGACGATGAACATGTCTTTGAGCCGATCGGTGATCTTGATGTATCCCCGCTCGTCGAGGGTCCCGATGTCGCCGGTGTGGAGCCAACCCTCATCGTCGATCGCCTGTTTCGTTTCCTCGGGTGCGTCGAAGTACCCCTTCATGACGTTGTAACCACGTACGACGATCTCACCGGGCTGATTGGGCGGCAGAGACTTGCCTTCGGGATCGACGATCCGAACCTCGACGTCGGGAATCGCCCGACCGCTCGTGGTAGCAATGGTTTCGGCATCGTCGTCGAGGCGGCACATTGTCACGACGCCGCAGCTCTCGGTGAGCCCGTACGCCGTGATCACGGTCTCGAACCCGAGCTCCTCTTTCATACGGTGAATGAGCTCGACTGGGATTGCCGCTGCGCCCGTTACGGCCAGGCGAAGGCTCGAGATGTCGAATTGATGGCGATCGGGGTGCAAGAGAATCGACTGATAGAGCGCCGGTGGTCCGGGAAGCATGGTGATCGCATCCTCCTCCACGCGTCTGAGCACCACGTCGACGTCGAAGATCGGTTCGGGGAAGACCGTGGCACCGCGCATCAGCGCCGAGAGCCATCCCGCTTTGTATCCGAAGCTGTGGAAGAAAGGCAGCACGATCAAATAGCGGTCTCCTTCCCGAAGACCCACGATCGAGCTCCACTGAGCGAACACGCGGAGATTCTGAGCATGGGTGCACATCGCGCCCTTGGGCTTTCCGGTGGTTCCCGAGGTGAACAAAATGTCCGCCAGATCGTCGGGGCGGACCGTCGCCGCACGATCCCGAGCGGCGCTCGGCCCTACCTTCGAGGCGCGTGCGAGAAACTGCGTATAAGCGATCGTCCCCTCGGGCGCGTCGCCCCGAAGCACGACGATGTCGGCCAGCGCCGGTAGGTCGATCCCGCTCTGTCGAAGCAGCGCGACGTAGTCGACGTCGAGGAATCCGGTCACCGTGAATAGCGCCTTGGCCCCGCTCTTGTTGAGCAAGTAGGCCGCTTCGGCCCCCTTGTAGCGGGTGTTGATCGGCACCATCACCCCGCCCACCGCGTGGATCGCGAGCGCGCACACGATCCACTCCCACATGTTGGGCGCCCAAATCGCAATCCGATCACCCTTGTTCACGCCCAGGGAAAGAAGCGCGCGCGCGGCCTCGTCGACCCGCCGATCGAGCTCGACGAAGGTGAGCGTGGTGGCTCCGTCGACGATCGCCTGCCGGTCGGTCAACTTGACAGCTTGTTGTCTAAGCAGCTCGGGGATCGTCTCCGGCACGAGCCCGTGATATCGCCAAGGTGGGAGGGGAGCAACGGTCCTGCCCATGTGACATCGTAGATCGCTGTCCCCGCTCAGGGATTGACCCAGCGCTCGGAGTGGCCAAACTTCCGCGGCCTTATCTGAGGGTTCCTCATTTCTGACCGACTTACGGTGACCGACTTATATGGATTGGGATTGGGAAGCAAAGCCGACCTACGAGTCGGAGCGAATACGGATCGACGCATCGCTCTCTCCGTTGGTCTTCTATGACATGAAGCTGCCGCGGCAGATCGACGACCAAGAGGTCGCGTTGATGCTCAGCATTGCCGACTTCCGCATCGATCGCGGGCAGCCCTTTTTGGCCCTGGTGAGGCACCATCGCGGCACCGGAGTCATCTCGGCGCGCCATCGCAAGGCATTTGCCGACTGGCTCGACGAACGCAAGGACGACCTCGGTCGCGACGACTTGGCGGTCGTCATCGTGATGCCCGAGGCGATCTTCCGGGCTGTCCTGCGCGTGGTCTACCGTTTCCGAACCCCTCTGCTGCGCACGATCACGACACCCGACGTGCCGGGCGCCGCCGACGCCATCCGAATCGAGCTGGCCCGGATGGGAAAGCCGATTACCGAGGGGATCGACGCATTCCTAGAGCGGCTCACCACGGGCGCCGCCCCCTCGTCGGCTTGACCGGCGGAGTGAAACGCGTTTCACTTCGCCCCGGTCAGCGAGGCACGCGCAGTGGGCATTTCGCACGAAATCATTGATGGAATCGCCGAGATCACGGTCGATTACCCGCCCGTGAACGCGATTCCGGTGAAAGGCTGGTTCGAGCTGGCAGAGGTCGTCACAGCCGCCGGCCATGATCCAGCCAATCGCGCGGTCATCCTTCGCGCCGAGGGGCGCGGGTTCAACGCCGGCGTCGACATCAAGGAAATGCAGGCCACCGAGGGCTTTGATGCCCTTCTCGGCGCCAACCGCGGTTGCTGGGAGGCCTTCAAGGCGGTCTACGAGTGCAAGGTGCCGGTCATCACCGCGGTGCACGGATATTGCGTCGGTGGCGGCATCGGCCTGGCGGGCAACTCCGACATCTTGATCGCGGCCCAAGGCACGAAGTTCGCGTTGCCCGAGGTCGATCGCGGCGCGCTCGGCGCAGCGACCCATTTGGCGCGCCTGGTCCCTCCGCTCAAGATGCGCGCGATGGTCCTCACCTGCGAGCCAGCGACGGCCGAGGAGCTGCATGCTTGGGGTTCCGTGTATGCGGTGGTCGAGCCCGATCGGCTCCTCGACAAAGCACGAGAGGTTGCCCGCACGTTCACCAAGAAGATTCCACGAGTCGTGCGGGTGGCCAAGGAGTGCCTGAACAATATCGATCCAGTCGACGTAAATCGTTCGTACCGATTCGAGCAGGGTTTCACTTTCGAGCTCAATTTGGCGGGCGTGGCCGACGAGGCCCGGGACGCCTTCGTGGAAAAGCGCGATCCGGACGCAGACGACGAGTGAGGTAGCTTCGTGAACGACAAGCGCATGACCGTCGACCAAGCCGTCGCCGAGGTCGAAGATGGCATGACTATCGGCATCGGCGGATGGGGCTCGCGGCGCAAACCGATGGCGTTCGTGCGCGCGCTCGTGCGCAAGGGCGTGAGAGATTTGACCGTCGTGTCGTATGGCGGCCCGGACATCGGAATCCTGTGCGCCACGGGGCAACTCAAGAAGGCCGTATACGGGTTCGTCTCTCTCGATTCGATCCCGCTCGAGCCGCACTTCCGGAAGGCCCGACAGAACGGAACGGTGGAAGCAGTCGAGCTGGACGAAGGCATGTTCTTGCTCGGGTTGCGTGCTGCAGCCCAACGCCTTCCATTCCTCCCGACGCGTGCCGGCCTCGGCTCGGATATCATGAAGATCAACCCGCAACTCAAGACCGTGAAATCACCGTACGACGATGGCGAGGAGCTCGTGGCGGTGCCCGCCCTGAACGTCGACGTGGCGTTCATTCACATGAACCGCGCAGACGCCCTCGGCAACGGGCAGTCACTAGGCAGGGACCCCTATTTCGATCATCTGTTCTGCATGGCGGCGAAGAAAGCATTCATGAGTTGCGAAAGGATCGTATCCACCGAAGAGCTCATTCAGGGAGGACCGCTGCAGAGCCTTCAGATCAATCGCATGATGGTGCAGGGCGTCTGCGAGACGCCGAATGGGGCCCACTTCACCGAATGTCCGCCCGACTACGGCCGTGACGAGTCGTTTCAGCGCCAGTATGCGGCGACCGCCAAGGACGACGCGACCTGGCAGGCGTTTCACGAGCGATATCTCCGGTTGAGTGAGGCAGACTATCAGAAGGCGGTCGCGTCGTGAGTGACTCCGCGACAGCAGGAGCCACGCGTGCCGACGTCTGCACGCTCGCCGTCGCAGAGTGCTTTCGGCACGATGGCGAGATCCTCGTAAGCGCGATGGGGACGACGCCGAGCCTGGGCGCTCGTCTCGCCAAGGCGAGCTTTGCGCCCGAGCTCTTGATGACCGATGGGTTCAACCTTCTGCTGCGCCGCACCTTGCCGCTCGGCGTCGAGCCCAGCGAGGAAGACATCGAAGGCTGGATGCCATTCGGCGCGGTTTTCGAGACCCTGTGGTGGGGCAGGCGGCACGTGATGATGGGCGCGTCTCAAATCGACCAGTACGGAAATCAGAACATCGCTTGCATTGGCGATTGGAAGCGTCCCAAGGCGCAGCTGCTGGGTGTGCGGGGTGCGCCCGGAAACACCATCAACCACGTGACCAGCTACTGGGTGCCCAACCACAGCCCTCGAACGCTGGTCGCCAAAGTCGACATGGTCAGCGGGGTCGGATACGACCGCGCCCGCGCTCTTGGCGCCGAGACGGCCCGCTTCCACGAGATTCGGCGGGTGGTCACCAACTTGGGCGTTTTCGATTTCCAGACCCCAGATCGACGAATGCGACTGGTGTCTCTGCATCCGGGGGTGGAGCGCCAAGAGGTGATCGACAATACGGGCTTCGATCTCGTGATTCCGGGCGACGTGCACACCACTGCGACCCCGACGCCGGAGCTCTTGGGTTTGATGCGCGAGCTGGATCCCGACGGCCATGCGCAGAAGGAGGTCGAAGCATGAGCGCCGAGAAGCGAGCTACGAAATCTCCATCCAAAAAGCGACAACCGCCATCCGACAAGCCCAAAGCAAAGCCACGGCGCAAGGCGCCCAAGAAGGGTGCGAAGATCGAGGCCACGGTGCCCGCCAAGAGATCGAAGGTCACCGCCGTAAAGGAGAGCGTCGTGGCGAAGCCCGCCCTTCGGACCCGCATCTGCGAGATGTTCGGGATCGAGTACCCAATCATTCAGACGGGAATGGGTTGGGTTTCCGGAGCGAGCCTGACCTCGGCCACCAGCGACGCGGGCGGTCTGGGTATTCTCGCCGCTGCCACGATGACGTTCCGCGAGCTCCAAGAAGCCATCGCCAAGGTGAAGGAGCGAACGGACAAGCCTTTCGGTGTCAATCTCCGCGCCGACCAGGCAGACATCATGAAGCGCGTCGAGCTCCTCATCCGAGAGAAGGTTCGGGTAGCGAGCTTCGCGCAAGCCCCCGGCGAGCGAGTCGTCAGGACGCTCAAGGATGCGGGTGTTCTGACCATGCCGACGATTGGCGCTCGCCGCCACGCCGAGAAGGTTCAAGCCTGGGGCGTCGACGCCGTGATTGCCCAAGGGCAAGAAGGCGGCGGGCACACGGGACAGATCCCGACCTCCATTCTCGTTCCGGACGTGGCCTCCGCGGTGGACATCCCGGTCGTTGCAGCGGGCGGGTTCCGCGACGGCCGCGGTTTGGTGGCTGCGCTGGCTTTGGGAGCGGAAGGCATCGCCATGGGGACACGTTTCCTGCTCACGCAGGAAAGCCAGGTTCCCGACCACGTGAAGAAGATCTATCTCGACACCGCGCCGAACGGAACGGTCGTGACCAAGGCCGTGGATGGGTATCCCCAGCGCGTGATTCGCACTCGTTTGATCGACCAGCTCGAAAAGGCGAGCTTCCTGACGCGATTTCCGAGAGCCGCCCTCAACGCCTTGTCGTTGATGCGGGTCACCGGCACCTCGCTTCCCGAGCTCCTCGAGGAGGGTCTGGCCATGAGGCAGAGCCAGGAGCTGACCTGGTCGCAGCTCGCCATGGCGGCCAACGCGCCGATGCTGACCAAGGCATCGATGGTCGACGGGAAGGTCGAGGCGGGCATTCTGCCCACGGGCCAAGTCGCCGGCGTCATCGACGAAATACCGACCGTCGAGGAGCTCTTGCGCCGTATCATGCGCGAGGCCCACGATACCCTAGAGCGCTTGGGCGCTTGAGCGAAGGTGATGGATCTCGACTTCACCGAATCCGAGAACGCTTTTCGCCAGGAGTGTCGAGACTGGCTCGAGGCCCACGTCCCGCGCGAGCCGCTGGCTTCCGGCGACACGCGGGAGGGCTTTTCCCAGCATCTCGAATGGGAGCGAAAGCTCTTCGACGCGGGCTGGGCTGCGGTGTCCTGGCCCACGCAATACGGCGGCCGCGAAGCGTCACTGGTCGAATGGCTGATCTTCGAAGAGGAATACTACCTGGCCGGGGCGCCGAACCGCGTCACACAGAACGGCATCTTCCTGTTGGCCCCGACGCTCTTCGAGTTCGGCACCGAGGAGCAAAAGGAACGGATCTTGCGACCGATGGCGCGTGGCGACGTCACGTGGGCGCAGGCTTGGTCCGAGCCGAATGCGGGCAGCGACCTCGCTGCGCTCAAGAGCACTGCGCGCCGAGTCGACGGCGGCTGGAGGCTCAGCGGCCAAAAGACCTGGTCCACGCGCGCCGCCTTTTGCGACATGGCCTACGGGTTGTTCCGCACCGACCCCGCACAGGCACGTCACCGGGGTCTCACCTATTTCATGTTTCCGCTTCATGCGGAGGGCGTCACGGTGCGCGGCGTCGATCGCCTCGATGGCGACGAGGGGTTCGCCGAAATCTTTCTAGAGGACGTGTTCGTCTCCGATGCCGACGTCATCGGAGAGACGAACGAGGGTTGGGGGGTCGCCATGGCGACCACGAGCTCCGAGCGGGGCTTGAGCCTCCGAAGCCCCGGGCGGTTCATGGCGACCGCGGCGCGCCTGATCGATCTCCACCGACGCTACCAGGACCGCGCGGGCCCCGCGCTTCGCGACGAGGTCATCCGCGCATGGATGGATGCGCAGGCCTACCGCTGGTTCACGTTTCAGACCGTCACGCGCATGATGCAAGAGGAGTCGATCGGCGCGGACTCCAGCATGAACAAGGTTTTCTGGTCCGAGATGGACGTGCGCACCCACGAGACCGCGCTCTCGATCATCGGAGCGCTGCAGGAGCTGGATGAGCGGGCGCCGAGCGCCATCGATGACGGGCAGTGGATGAAGGGGTTCCAATTCGCCCTCGCAGGCCCGATCTACGCCGGCACCAACGAAATCCAGCGCAACATCATCGCCGAGCGCGTGCTCGGTCTTCCCCGCAAGTGAAGCAATGCGATTCGCGTTTACCGACGACCAGAAGATGCTCCGCGACACGGTCCGAGAGGTGTTGCAGCGAGAATGCCCGCCTGAGGTCGTGCGGGCAGCTTGGGAAGGGCGCCACGAGGGTGCAAAGGCCGTTTGGAGCACGCTCGCCGAAACCGGGCTGATGGGGATGACCGCCAGTGAAGAGGCTGGGGGCATGGCCATGACCGCCCTCGACTTGGTGCTCCCTCTCGAAGAGACGGGGTATGCGGCGTGGCCTGCTCCGATCGTGGACACCGTCGCGGTGGGCATCCCTTTGCTCGAGGCCGCCGGGACTGAAGAGCAAAAGGAACGATGGCTTCCGGCTGCGGTGGCCGGCCGGATCAGGATCGTTCTGTCGTTCGAGGGGCAGGACGTGGTTGCGCACGCTGCTTCGTCCGATCTCTTGATCGCCGAGCGCGATGGCGCCGCGTTTTGTGTGCCCATGGCCGAGGTCACGGTCGTTCCGGAGCAGTCCGTGGACCGGTCACGCGATCTGGGCCGAGTATCGTTCGACGTGGGGCCTCGGTCTCGAATGCGCCAGGACATCGATGCCGGCGCCCTGCTTTCACTTGCCCGCGATCGGGCTGCGCTCGGCACTGCAGCGCGTTTGATTGGGCTCAGCCGTCGCATGCTCGACATGGCGGTTCAGTACGCCAAAGACCGAGAGCAATTCGGCAAGCCGATCGGCACGCAACAAGCGGTGAAGCACCGCCTCGCCAACGCCCTCATCGAGCAGGAATTCGCCCGCCCGCTCGTGTATCGCGCCGCCTGGTGTCTCGCGACCTCGGCTCCAGAGGCTCCTACGGCCGTGTCGCTCGCGAAGATCTATGCAGGGCAGGCTGCACAATTCGTGGCCAAGCAGGCCCTGCAGGTCCACGGCGCCATCGGCTACACCATCGAATACGACCTCCACATGTGGATGAAACGCGCCTGGGCGCTGGCGGCGGCCCATGGTGATGCGGCTCACCACCGCGAGCGGATCGGCCGTCAAATTCTCTGAGCCCGCAAAGGCGAGTCCTTGCGGGTCACGACCACACCCCTTACAGAAGCAGACATAGCGAGGTCCAGATGCCCGAAGCATACATCGTTGAAGCAGTTCGTTCGCCCGTCGGAAAGAAGAAGGGCGGCCTGAGTAAAGTTCATTCCGCCGATCTCGGTGCACACGCCATCAAAGGCTTGATCGAGCGTGCCGGGATCGACCCTGCCGTCGTCGAGGACGTGGTGTTCGGTTGCGTCGATTCGGTTGCTACCCAAGCCGGAGACATCGCCCGGACGTGCTGGCTCGCGGCCGGCTATCCCGAGCACGTTCCCGGCGTGACCGTGGACCGCCAGTGCGGTTCCTCTCAGCAGGCCGTTCATTTTGCTGCCCAAGGCGTCATGAGCGGCACCCAGGACGTGGTCGTGGCTGGCGGCGTGCAGAACATGAGCATGATTCCCATCGGCGCGTCCATGCTTGCAGGGCAGGCGTTCGGCATTCCCGATCCGTTTTCGGGCTCGGTGGGTTGGACGGAGCGCTACGGCGACAAGCCGGTCAATCAGTTCTACGGGGCGGAGATGATCGCGAAGCAGTGGGACCTCTCGCGCGAGGAGCTCGAGAAGTTCGCGCTGGAGAGCCATCGTCGCGCCATCCAAGCGCAACGGCAGGGTCGGTTCGATCGGGAGATCGTTCCCTTTGGCGACGTGACAGCCGACGAGGGCCCACGCGCGGACACGACGCTCGAGAAGATGGCCGCATTGCCGGTTCTGATGGACGGGGGCCGGCTGACCGCCGCGGTCGCCAGCCAGATCTCCGACGGCTCGGCCGCGCTGCTGATCGTTTCGGAAAAGGCCCTCAAGGAGCACAACCTCACGCCGCGCGCGCGCATCCACCATCTGAGCGTTCGCGGCGAGGATCCGATCCGCATGCTCTCCGCGCCCATTCCGGCCACTCGCTACGCTCTGGAGAGAGCCGGAATGACCTTGGACGACATCGACCTGGTCGAGATCAACGAAGCATTTGCGCCCGTGGTGCTCGCGTGGGCAAAGGATCTCGGTGCTGATCTGAGCAAGGTGAACGTCAACGGTGGTGCGATCGCGCTTGGTCACCCGCTCGGGGCAACGGGCGCCAAGCTCATGACCACCTTGTTGCACGAGCTCGAGCGCACCGGCGGCAGGTATGGCCTGCAGACGATGTGCGAGGGTGGCGGTCAGGCCAACGTGACCATCATCGAACGCCTCGGCTGAGTCCTCGTTCGGGGACCCGAAACCCGCTTGATCCCGGTTTCCTGTGCGACATGTTACATGTCGCACACGGGGAACACGACTTAGTCGACATGCATGCCAGGCGAGGGCATCATGGAGATTCACCGGTCTTCCACTCAGAGGCGACCAGCTGGGATGTCCTTCAAGCCAAAGCGAGGTTCGAATCCACCCCCTCCCGTGCGAAAGCATTCGGAGGTGCGCCACGCGACGCACGAGGACGACCGCCGCCGCGCCCCGCGCTGGGCCTCGGACGCCGAGATCGAGATCATCGCGCCCGTGCAAGCGAAAGCCGTAGCGCTCGACGTCAGCGCCACCGGAATTCAGCTCCAGCTGGAGGCTTGGCTTTCGACGGGAACGCTATGCGACCTACGCATCACGACGCACAGCGGGCGCCAGATCTTCAAGCGCGCCCGCGTCGTGTGGGCGCGACGCGTCGGTGAAGCATGCGTGGCGGGGCTACAGGTGGTTGGATCGATCACGCCCCCCTCCGCTTCCGAATAAGCGCATTGGGAATCGAACGATCAACTAGCGTGCGGCCGAGCCGAGCGCGTCGTGCGCCGCTTGCGCGGTCCTGCCGCGAGCCGGCTTGACGCGGGGCTTCGGGCAAAATAGAACATGTTTCACTTCTGATCACCCTTTGACACCCGCAACCAGGAGGTGGACATGGCCAAGGTAGCCAACACGCAAGAGTACTTCGACACCCTCGCCGAACGCTTCGTAGCCGACCAGGCCAAGGGCGTGAGCGCCACGCTGCAATACACGCTCACCGGAGAAGGTGGCGGCGAATGGGTCGTCACCATCGAGGACGGTCAGTTCAAGGGCGTCGAAAAGGGCGGCGTCGACAAGCCGTCGCTCAACATCATGATGGATGCCGGCAAGTTCATCGAGATGGCGAATGGCGACCTCGACGGCCGCAAAGCGTTCCTCACCCGCAAGCTCAAAGTGAAGGGCAACATCGCACTGGCCCAGAAGATGCAGAAGTTCTTTCCCCAGGGCTGACCGCTGCTCGAAAAACGACCATGAGCGAGATTCTTTCGGCTCCGTATGTGCTCGAATACACCTACACCCGAAGCACCGGGCCCGTCGTCGGCCGCTTTTTGGAGGGCCTGCGGTACGAAGTGCTCGAAGGCGTGAGGACTGCCGACGGTCGCGTGCTTTGTCCTCCGGTCGAGTACGACGAGCAAGGCGAGGCAACGACGGGCGAGTTCGTCCAGCTGCGTCCTTCCGGCACGGTGAAGACTTGGTCTTGGGTGGAGGAGCCTCGCAAGAGCCATCCCTTGGACCGTCCCTTCGCCTGGGCGCTCATTCAAATCGACGGAGCCGACAATTCGATGTTGCACGTGGTCGACGCGGGTGAGGCCAAGCGCATGAGGACCGGAATGCGCGTGCGTCTGCGTTGGGCGGAGCACAAGAGCGGCACCATCCGTGACATCGCATGCTTCGAGCCGATGTCGCCCTTCATGCCGGGCCCCGTTCATCTCGAGTACGAAGTGAACCCCGGACAACATTACTCGGCGTATTTGCGGGGATTGCAGCGAGGCCAGATCATCGGAGGCAAGGACCCCGAGTCAGGCAAAGTGTACGTGCCGCCGCGTGCCGCCGATCCCGTCACCGGGAGGCCGACGAGCGAGTACGTCGAAGTGGCCGATCGTGGCGTGCTGACCACGTTCACCATCATTCGCATTCCCTTCGAGGGACAGAAGCTCAAGCCTCCATACTGCTTCGGGGCGATCGTTCTAGACGGTGCCGACATGCCGATCTACCACCTCATCAGCGGTGTGCCGCACGACGAGATTCGCATGGGCATGCGGGTCAAGGCGAAGTGGAAGCCAAAAGAGCAATGGCAGACCTCGCTCGAGAACATTCTCTATTTCGAGCCGACGGGTGAGCCGGACGTGCCCTTCGAAGAATACGAGGAGCACCTGTGATGCGTGAGGTCGCGATCGTTTCCTTTTCGCAGCTGCCCTCATCCAAGGTGATCCACGCGGATGAGCCGGAGCTGGTGCAACCGGTGACCGCCGCGGCCATGGAGCAGATCGGGCTGACACAGGACGACATCGGCTTCACCTGCTCGGGCAGCACCGACTACCTGCCCGGCCGTCCGTTTTCGTTCGTCGCCGCCGTGGACGGCCTCAAAGCCTGGCCTCCGATTCGGGAATCCCACGTCGAGATGGACGGCGCCTTTGCCCTCTACGAGGCATGGGTGCGGCTCCTCCATGGAGACATCGACACCGCCTTGGTGTTTTCTTTCGGCCGTTGCTCCCTCGGACCGGTGCCGGAGGTCTTGAACGTCCAAAACGATCCCTATTACGTGCAGCCCCTCGGGCTCGATGCGATCAGCGCGGCCGCGCTTCAGGCGCGGGCGATGATCGACGCACGCAAGGCGACCGAGCGCGACTTCGCCGAAGTCGCCGTTCGCAATCGCCAAAACGCCGTCCGCAACCCCAATGCTCACGTGAAAGGACCTCTCGACGTCGAGGCGATACTCGCGGAGCCGTACATCAGCTCGCCGCTCCGCAAGAGCTTGTGCTCGCCATTGAGCGATTCGGCGGCGGCCGTGGTGCTCGCTGCGGGCGACACCGCCCGGAAGCTGGTGGAGCGACCGGCCTGGATTCGCGGCATCGACCATCGGACCGAGCCGCATGCGCTCGGGCAGCGCGATCTCACCGCGTCTGCGTCGGCCAAGCTCGCAGCCGAAAAGGCGGGCGTCCGCAAGGGCAAGGTCGACGTGGCGGAGCTTCATGCGCCTTTCGCGCATCAGGAAATCATCTTGCGTGAGGCCATGGGGCTCGGGGAAGGCACCGAGATCAATCCATCGGGCGGCGCCCTGGCAGCCAATTCGCTGATGACCACGGGGTTGATCCGGTTTGGTGAAGCCGCGAGCCGCGTTCTTTCGGGAAGCGCAGACCGCGCGGTCGCGCACGCAACGAGCGGCGCGTGCCTTCAGCACAATCTGGTCGCGGTTCTGGAGGGTGAGTGATGGCTGAGCACTGCGCCGTAATCGGAATTGGCCAGACCAAGCACAGCGAGAGTCGGCGCGACCTGTCGATTCCCGGTCTGGTTCGAGATGCCGCGGTGCGGGCCCTGCAAGATGCGAACATGAGCTGGAAGGACATCGAGTGCGTCGTCATCGGTACGGCCCCCGACATGTTCGAAGGCGTCATGATGCCCGAGCTCTGGCTTTCCGACGCCCTCGGAGCATCGGGGAAGCCCATTTTCCGTGTTCATACCGCAGGCTCGGTTGGCGGCTCGACGGCCGTCGTGGCGTCTCACCTGGTGCAGGCGGGCGTGCACGAAAAAGTGCTCACGCTCGCGTTCGAAAAGCAGAGCGAGTCCAACGCCATGTGGGCGCTATCGCCTGCAGTCCCGTTTCAGCCGCAGCTCGTGGCTGGCGCGGGCGGTTACTTTGCGCCGCTGATTCGGTCGTACATTCGACGCTCGGACGCGCATCCCGACACCGGTTGCATGGTCGCGGTCAAGGACCGCCAGCACGGGCTCCTCAATCCGGATGCACATCTTCACCTCGATCAATCGCTCGAAGAAGTGAAGGCATCCCCCATGCTCTGGGATCCGATTCGCTATTCGGAGACGTGTCCCTCGTCCGATGGCGCCGTCGCCATGGTGCTGGTCAACGACAAGCACGCCGCCCGAGTGCAGAACCCTGCATGGATCACGGGCACATCCGTTCGTACCGAGCGTACGTTCTTCGCGGGCCGCGATCAGGTCAATCCCGCCGCCGGCAAGCTGTGCGCAAAGGACGTCTACGACCAGGCGGGCATCACCAACCCGCTCAAAGAGATCGACTGCGCGGAGGTCTACGTTCCGTTCTCTTGGTTCGAGCCCATGTGGCTCGAGAACCTGGGCTTTGCCGAAGAGGGTCAAGGATGGAGGATGACCATGGAGGGAAAGACCAAGATCGGCGGAGAAATGCCTTGGAACATGTCCGGTGGCGTCATGTGCACCAACCCGATCGGCGCCAGTGGCATGCTTCGTTTCGCGGAGGCCGCGCGTCAGGTGCGCGGGACCGCGGGTCGGCATCAAGTGGAAGGCGCGAAAGTCGCCCTAGGTCACGCCTACGGAGGCGGCTCGCAGTTCTTCGCGATGTGGATCGTGAGCTCGGAGCGCTGAGCAGGAGAAACGATGGAATACAATCTCGCAGATCTCTTCGAGGCCATAGCAGACACGGTTCCCGACAACCTCGCGCTCGCTTCCGGTGACGTGCATCACTCCTACGCCGATCTCGACAAGCGGGCGAACCGGCTCGCCCACTATCTGCAAGGGCGTGGCATCGGGCCCGGAGACCACGTGGGGCTGCACCTCTTCAACGGGCACGAGTTCGTCGAAGCCATTGTCGCCCTCTTCAAGATCCGCGCCGTCGGAATCAACGTGAACTACCGGTTCGTGGGTCCCGAGGTCCGCTACATGATCGAGAACGCGGATCTCAAGGGTGTGATCACCCAGCGCCGCTTCATTCCGGTGATCAACGAGGCCATGCAGGGGTTGCCGCCGCTTCGATCCCTGCTCGTGATCGAGGATGGATCGGATACCTCATCCAATCAGGAAGCGATCGAGTACGAGACCGCGTTGGGGCAAGGCTCCGAGAAGCGAGGCTTCGGCCCGCGGTCCGGCGATGATCTGTACATCATCTACACCGGCGGCACGACCGGGATGCCCAAGGGCGTCATGTGGCGTCACGAGGATCTATTCTTCACCGGCTTGCAGGGCGGATCACCGGGCGGCGATCCCGTCGAGTCTCCAGAGCAACTGATCGAGCAGGTTCGTGAGGGCTGGTACACGGTGACCATGCTTCCCTGCGCGCCGTTCATCCACGGCGCCGCGCAGTGGACACAGTGGATTTGCCATCTGACGGGCGGCAAGCTCGTCCTTCAGCCAGGACCGAGCTTCGATCCGAAGCGCATCCTTTCCTTGGTGGCCGAGGAAAACGTCTCCACGATGTCTCTGGTCGGCGACGCGATGGCGATCCCGCTCATCGAAGAGTTGAAGGCAGGAGACTACGACATGTCGAACCTGGCGGTCATCGCATCGGCAGGAGCCATCTTGTCGGCCAGCGTGCAAGAGGAAATCGAAGCCCTCCTTCCCGACGTGATGATCATCAACAGCTTTGGCACCAGCGAATCGGGCGATCTAGGGCGCGCCGCGGCCGGCGAGGAAAGCCATGAAGGCCGGCCCTCGTTCTACATGGGCGACGAAGTCACCGTGCTGGATGAGGAGGGCAATCCCATCGAGCCGGGCTCCGGGAAGATTGGAATGGTGGCCCGTTCGGGCCGGTTGCCGCTCGGCTACTACAAGGACCCCGAGAAGACCGCCGAGCGATTCAAGGAGCTCGACGGCAAGCGGTGGGTCGTGCCCGGCGACTTTGCCACGGTGGAGCCGGATGGGCGCATCACGTTTCTCGGTCGTGGAAGCAAGTGCATCAACACCGGTGGCGAGAAGGTTTTCCCCGAAGAGGTCGAGGAAGCCCTCAAGGCACACCCGGACATCATCGACGCGTTGGTGGTGGGCGTGCCAGACCCGCGGTTCGGCTCGAAGGTGGCTGCGGTTTTCAGCACGCGCGGCCAAAAGCAGCTCTCGCTCGAAGACGTGCAAGAGCACTGCCGCAAGCACGTCGCCGGTTACAAGATACCGCGGCAAATTACGATCACCGAGACGGTCTCCCGAATGCCGAGCGGCAAACCCGACTACAAGTGGGCAGAGGAGATCGCCCGGTCGCAAGCGGTGGCTTGAGAGCCGGCCCGTTCATCGAACTCGGAGGAACCCCATGACAGCAGCAGAAAAGGAAGAGGAGCTTTTTCGTGGCTATCCCCGAGGCTGGTTCGTCATCGGAGTATCGAAAGAGCTTGGGCCCGGCGACGTTCGACCGATCAGGTACTTCGGGCGGGAGATGGTCTTGTACCGCAGTGAGAGCGGCAAGGCGGTCGTGCACGATGCGTTTTGTCCGCATCTCGGCGCGCATCTAGGGCATGGCGGCAAGGTCGTCGGCGAAAGCATCGTCTGTCCGTTCCATGCCTGGCGTTTCGACGAGACCGGCAAGTGCGTGGAAGTTCCGTATGCAAAGCGCGTTCCGCCACGCGCGTGCGTGGAAAATAACCCGGTCGTCGAGCAAAATGGGCTCATCTTCGTGTGGAACGCACATGCCGAGGGAGAGGAGCCCACGTGGCAGATTCCCGAGATTCCCGAATACGGGACCGAAGGCTGGACCGACTGGGGCTCGGAGCTGATCGAGATTCAGACCCACCCCAAAGAGATCGTCGAGAATCTAGCCGACAAGGGCCACTTCGGACCGGTGCACGGAACTTGGGCCAACGAATTCGGAAACGAGTTCAAGGGTCACATCGGCATCCAGCGCGTCAAGGGGGTTGCGTATCCGCGCGGCGGCGGCGAGGACCCCTTCGAGCTGCAATCCACCTATTACGGTCCTGGATACATGCTCACCGAGATGCAGAGCGTCCTGCCGAACATCATGCTTCTGTGTCATACGCCCGTCGACGAGAACAAGGTACACGTCCGGATCGGCGCGATGATCGACATCAGCAACGTCAAAGAGGGGAAAGACTCGTTCATCGAAGGCTATCGGCAGAACATCATCGTCGGGTTCAAAGAAGACATCGCGATCTGGGAGAACAAGAAGTACAGAGCTCGGCCCATTCTTTGTGATGGTGACGGCGACATCGGCGGCCTTCGTCGGTGGTACCAGAAGTTCTACATGTCCCAAGCCGAGGTGGGATACTAGTCATGGATGATAGGGCCAAGCGCATCGTCGATACCGCCGTCGCGCTCGCAGAGCGTGATGGATACCAGGCAGTGCGGCTGCGGGACGTGGCAGCCACGGCCCAGGTGGCGCTTGGCACGGTGTACAAGCGATTCGCGAGCAAAGAGGAGATACTCATTGCTGCGCTCGAGCAGGAGAGCGAGAAGCTCATGGCCAAGATCGGCAAGCGGCCGGTTCCGGGGCAGAACGCGCAAGAGCGCGTGCGCTTCGTATTCAACGCGCTGACCAAAGGGCTTCTTCGCCGGCCGAATCTGGCCAAAGCGCTCGTCCGCTCGCTCGCCTCAGGAGATCCGAACATCACGGAGCGAGTGGCTAGCTTTCACGCCCTGATCACCGCACTGGTCATGGCGGCGATTCGGGGCGAAGCAGCCGAAGAGCATGCGGAGTGGGGCGGAGACGTCGATGCGCGGGAACGCACGATTGCCTCGATTCTGCAGAACGTTTGGTTCTCTTCGTTCGTGGGCTGGGCCGGCGGGCTGCATGATGCGACCCAGGTCCTTTCGGACGTCGACAAGACGAGCGAGCTCTTGCTCGCCAAGTAGACGAGGGGTCATCGGTTCGTCGCCACGGTTGCGGTGGGTGCTTCCCTGTCCGAAGGGTTGTGAAGAAGTGCTCGCGGACGAGGTGCGTGCGCTCGGCATGGAGGTGACCGAGGTTCGGCCCACCTCGGTTGCCGTGCTGGCATCGCTTCGTGGAGGATATCGGTTGTGCCTTTGGTCTCGGGTCGCCTCGCGCGTGCTCTTGTCACTGGCCGAGATCGAGGCAAAGGACGACGCAGCGCTGTACGAGGCGCTTCGGCAGGTTTGTTGGTGGGAGCACTTCGATGCCTCCCGGACGTTCGCCATCGGCAGCTCGCAGACCCCGAAGAGCCCGTTTGCTTCACACTTCTGGGTGCAGCGAGCCAAGGATGCGATCGTCGATGGCTTTCGTGCGCATGTCGGCTCGCGTCCGAGCATCGACAAGAAGAATCCCGACATTCGATTCCATCTGCACGTCGGCGAGACTCACCACGAGATGGCGCTCGATTTCTCGGGGGAGGCCTTACACCGGCGAGGCTATCGGCAAGCGGGCGGCAAAGCGCCGCTCAAGGAAAACCTGGCGGCGGCGATCTTGTACTTGGCGGGCTGGCCGGAAGCATGCGCTCGCGGGCTTGCGCTCGCGGATCCGACTTGTGGCTCCGGAACGTTTCTGATCGAAGCGGCGTTGATGGCGACTCGCTGCGCGCCCGGGTTGTTGCGAAAGCGCTTCGGCTTCGGGTCTTGGCTCAAGCATGACCATCGTGCCTTTCGCTCCGAGTGGGACGCGGCTGAGAAGGAGCGCAATGCAGCGTGTCCAGCCCCCATCTTCGGGTACGACGCGTCGGATGTAGCCTTGTCGCATGCACGGGAAAACCTTCGCGCGGCGGCCGTCGAGCAGCACGTAACTCTCTCGTCGACGGAGCTGTCTCGCGTCGCGAAGCCAGCCGAGCGCGGCATCCTGGTTTGCAATCCTCCGTACGGGCATCGGTTGGGGGAGCAGAGCACGATGTTTCTCTTCTACCAAGCGTTGGGTGACGTGCTGAAGCGCGGCTTCGACGGATGGACGGCATACGTGTTTGCAGCGCATGGGGAGAGCCTCAAGCATCTCGGGCTTCGCCCGACGCGTCGCCACGTGCTCTACAACGGCGCCATCGAGTGCCGGCTCCTCGAACTGCCGATTCGTGGGTTGGCGGAAGGATCCGATGCAGCGCCTGCTTGGAGAAAGCCTAGCCCCAGGGCCGAGATGTTCGCCAACCGAATCAAGAAGAATCGAAAGAAGTGGGAACGCTGGGCCCAACGAAACGAGATTGACTGCTACCGCCTCTACGACGGAGACATCCCGGAATATGACGTAGCGGTCGACCGTTATCGGACCAAGGCAGTCGTTCACGTTTTCGAGAAGGAAGGCGACTCCACCGACGATCGTGCCCAGCAGCGCGTGCAGGACGTCTTGCTCACGTTGCCCGAAGCGCTGGGGATCGACTCGCAAGACCTCCTGGTCAAAGTGCGCCATAGGCACGACCAGGGGGACCAGTATGCGCGCCTCTCGCAGCGGGAGAAGGAGATGACGGTGCGCGAGGGCAAGCTCCAGTTCATCGTCAATCTCGAAGATCGTATCGATACCGGGCTTTTCCTCGATCACCGCGCCGTTCGTGCGTACGCGCTCGAGCGTTGTGGCGACCAGAGAGCATTGAATCTTTTTGCGTACACCTGCTCGGTGAGCGTGGCAGCGGCGGTGGGTGGTGCGGAGCAGACGACCAGCGTCGACCTGTCCAACACCTATCTCGAATGGGGCAAAAGAAACTTTCGGATCAATGGGCTCGACCCGGAACGGCACCGCTTTTATCGCGATGATGCCACGCGCTGGATGGCGAAGGCCCGATCCAAGTACGACTGGATCTTCATCAACCCGCCTACCTTCTCACGGTCGAAGATGAGCAAGGGCGATTTCAACATCCACAAGGATCACGAAGCGCTGATCAACCATGCGATGCGCTGTCTCGATGATCAGGGAGAGGTCCTCTTCACCACGCATGCCCAGGGCTTTACGCTCGAGCAATCCATCGTGAAACGATTTCGAGTCAACGACATGACGAGCACGCTCGTGCCACCCGACTTCACTCGGCATCCGTTTCGAGCGTTCCGAATTTCGAAGAAACGCTCGATCAGCCTTCCAGCTGAAAGACGCGGATCGCGTTCTCGCGGAGGAACTTCGGCCAAACGTGGTCCTTGAAGGGAACGTTCTGCATTTCCGTGAAGATGCGCTCGAGAGACAGCCCCATGGGAAAGTACCCGGCGTACATGACCTTGTCGGCGCCTCGGGTGTTGGCGTAGTCGATGATCGCCTTGGGGTAGTGCTTCGGCGCGAAGGCGCTGGTGCTGTAGTAGAGGTTCGGATACTTGAGCATGAGCTTGACCGCCAGGTCGACCCACGGCTCGCCGCCGTGGCGCATGACGAGCTTCAGCTCCGGGAAGAACCAGCAGACTTCGTCGATGTGCTCCACCTTCTGCGGCTCCATGGGAATCCGGGGGCCGGGGACCCCCACCGTGAGGCAGATGGGGATGCCGAGGTCGATGCACGTCGCATAGATCGGGTAGTACTTCTTGTCGTTGAGCGCGACCTGCGGGCAGAGGCCGGATGGAAATCCAGTGACCGCCTTGAGCCCATGGTCCTTGTGCATACGTCGAATGGCGCGGACCTCCTCCATCCCGTTGTTTGGGTTTGCTCCATAGGAAGGGAAAAACCGATCCGGATGGCGCCGACAGGCCTCCAGATTGGTCGAATTGGGCCCGGAAATCCCGAGCATCGCTCGCTCGACGTCCCACTTGTCCATCTCGTCGAGGGCGTACTGGACATAGTCCTGTTGGGTTTCGATCTCGGGGATGTCTTTGAACATGTATTGCGCCGGCATCTTGAAGACCTTTCGGCTCTCCTCGTCCAGCAGCAGCGGCTTCATGAATTCGTACCAGGCGGAGGGATCCCCATCGGGGATGTTCATCATCAGATCGATGGCTTTGAGACCACTCGGTATCGGCATGAAATTGCGTCCTTTCCGGGTCCCAGCCTGAGCCCTACAATGAACAGAGCCCGCTGGACACGCGCTAGCCCGTGGGCTAGAACGTGTTCTAGTTTATGGCCTGAGGCGACTCATCTGTAAAGCGGTGACTGCATGACCGATCAAACACTCAGGGCCGTCGACCCCACGGCGCTCGGAGAACCCAAAATGGACGGAGACCAGAGCCCCATCCCCACGCGCGAAGAACTGATCCAACGCGCCCGCGATCTCGCGCCAAAGCTGCGAGAGCGATCCAAAAAGGCAGCCGAGCTCCGGAAGCTGCCCGAAGAGACCATCGAAGACTTCCACCGGTTGGGCTTCTTCAAGGTGGTTCAACCCAGGCGCTACGGCGGCTACGAGATGGACCCGTCGATTATCTTCGATCTGCAGCTCGAGCTCGGACGAGCGTGCGCATCGAGCGCGTGGGTCTACGGCGTGCTCAACGTGCACTCGTGGCAGCTCGCCCTGTTTCCACGCGAGGCGCAGGACGAGGTCTGGGGAAAGAACCCGCGAACGCTGATCTCTTCTTCGTACATGCCCGTGGCCAAGACCGAATGGGTCGATGGTGGCGTGAGCCTCAGCGGCCGCTGGTCATTCTCGAGCGGTTGCGACTTCTGCGAGTGGGCCTTTCTGGGAGGCTTCGTGCCGACGGAAGACGGGGAGCCAACCGACATGCGCACCTTCCTCGTCCCTCGCTCCGACTACGAAATCATCGACAACTGGTTCGTGTCGGGACTTCGTGGATCGGGCAGCAAAGACGTCGTAGTCGACGGCAAGTTCGTTCCCCATCATCGCATGCACAAGTTCTCCGATGGTTTCAGGCAGAAGAGCCCAGGCAACGAGACAAACACCTCGCCTGTCTACAGGTATCCGTTCGGCCAAATCCACGTGCGGTCGGTTTCCACGCCTGCCGTCGGTGCAGCCTTCGGCGCGCTCGATGCCTACGTCGACTTCATGAAGACGAAGGTATCGCAGGCGACAGGCGGGCAGGCCAAGGACTCGTTCACCAATAGCCTCGTGGCGGCCGAGGCAGCTGCAGTGCTCGATCGTGAGGTGCTGACCCTGCGGAGAAACTTCACCGAGATGCTCGGCTACCTCCAGCGCGGCGAAAAGATTCCGGTCGAGCGACGCGTCTGCTTCCGAAACGACTCGGCCCGCGCCGTGAAGGCCGCGACCGAGGTCGTCGAGCAGCTGTTCGTGGCGTGCGGCGCTCGCGCCGCGTTCGAAGACCATCCCATCAACCGGCACTTTCAAGACGTTCATGCCATTCGGCTGCACCACGCCAATGGACCCGATGGACCTGCAGCCAACATGGGCGGCGTATTGTTCGGGAAGCAGAACACCGACTTCTTCATTTGACGGGCATGGATGATGCGGCGCGCAGAAAAAAGATCGAGCAGCTCGGAGACGAGCTCTACAACGCCCTACGTGCGCGGCACACCGTCGCACCGTTGACCGATCGCTGGCCGGACATCACGATCCCGGATGCCTATCACGTGTCGTTGCGCATGGTGAATCGTCGCATCGAGGACGACGGCGAGCGCATCATCGGAAAGAAGATCGGCGTGACCAGCCGTCCCGTGCAGGAGATGCTCGGAGTCTTTCAACCCGATTTCGGGTATCTCACCGACCGGATGCTTTATCCCAATGGCGGGCCCATGCCCATCAGCGAGCTTCTGATTCAGCCGCGAGCGGAGGGCGAGATCGCCTTCAAGCTGAAGAAACACTTGAATGGCCCCGGGGTCACCAACCAGGACGTGATCGATGCGACCGAATACGTGATGCCATGCTTCGAGGTGGTCGACAGCCGCATCCGCGACTGGAAGATCAAGATCCAAGACACCATCGCGGACAACGCGAGCTGCGGGTTGTTCGTTCTCGGCGACCAACACGTCGATCCCTCGGGCCTCGATTTCCCCGGTCTCGAGATGCGCGTGTACAAGAACGGCCGCTTTCTAAGTGAGGGCTTGGGCTCGGCTGCCCTCGACTCGCCGCTCAATTGCGTGAGTTGGCTGGCCAATACGTTGTCGGAGTACGGAATCACCCTGAATGCGGGCGACGTGGTGCTGTCTGGCTCGCTGGTTCCACTCGAGCCCGTGGTGGCGGGAGACGAGATGTTCCTCGAGGTGGAAGGCATCGGGACCGCATCGGTACGATTCACCTAGGAGGCAGATGTGACGACCAAAGTAAAGGCGGCGATCATCGGTTCCGGAAACATCGGGACTGATCTCCTCTACAAGGCGCTTCGGAGCGAGATCGTCGAGCCGGTCTGGATGGTCGGCATCGACCCCGAGTCCGAAGGGCTCAAACGAGCGGAGGAGCTCGGGCTCAAAATCACGTACGACGGCGTAAAGGGTCTCGAGCCGCACATCGTGGAGGACGAGGTCAAGATTGCCTGGGATGCGACCAGCGCATACGTGCATCACTCGAACAACGACGTCGTCAAGAAGTATGGGGTCAAGATGGTCGACCTGACGCCCGCAGCGATCGGACCATTCTGCGTGCCCCCCGTGAACCTCAAGGAGATGATGGGCCGCGACGAGCAGAACGTGAACATGGTGACCTGCGGCGGTCAGGCGACGATTCCGATGGTCGCGGCCGTGAGCCGAGTGCAGCCCGTGGACTACGCCGAGATCATCGCGACGGTGGCATCGAAGTCGGCAGGACCAGGGACGCGCAAGAACATCGACGAGTTCACGCGCACGACGGCCAGGGGCGTGGAAGTCGTCGGGGGAGCCAAGCGCGGCAAGGCCATCATCATCATCAACCCGGCCGAGCCGCCGCTCATCATGCGCGACACCATTCACTGCCTGACCGTCGATCCTCCCGAGGAAGAACAAATCCTCGAGTCGGCGAAACGGATGATCGCAGAGGTGCAGAAATACGTCCCCGGCTACACGCTCAAGAACGGGCCTGTCTTCGATGGAAACCGAGTTTCCTTTTTCATGGAAGTCGAGGGGTTGGGTGATTTCCTTCCAAAATACGCCGGCAATTTAGACATCATGACGGCAGCGGGGTTGCGGACGGCCGAGCTCATCGCCGAGGAGATTCTGAGAGCGGAGGCGGCATGAATCTACGAGGCAAGAGCATCATCTTACACGACATGAGCCTGCGCGATGGGATGCATCCGCAGCGCCACCAGCTCACCACGGACCAGATGGTGCAGGTTTCGACTGCGCTCGACGAGGCGGGGGTGCCGATGATCGAAGTGACCCACGGTGATGGGCTAGGCGGCGCGTCGGTCAACTACGGGTTCCCCGCGGCAACCGACGAGGAGTATCTGCGCGCCGTAGTGCCCAAGATGAAGAACGCGAAGGTTTCCGCGCTTCTTTTGCCTGGCATCGGCACTGTCGACCATTTGAGAATGGCACACGATTGCGGTGTGCACACGATCCGCGTGGCCACGCATTGCACCGAAGCGGACGTCTCGGAGCAACATATCGGCCTCGGTCGCAAGATGGAGATGGACACGGTCGGGTTCTTGATGATGGCACACATGATCGAGCCCGAGCCGTTATTGGAGCAGGCGAAGCTGATGGAAAGCTACGGCGCCAACTGCGTCTACATCACGGACTCGGCTGGTTACATGCTTCCCGACGACGTCACGGCGCGTGTCGCGCTCTTTCGAGAGAAGCTGAAGCCCGACACCGAGGTGGGCTTTCACGGCCACCACAACCTGCACATGGGAATCGCCAATTCGCTCGCTGCAATAGAAGCCGGTGCGGGCCGCATCGACGGCTCGGTGGCCGGGATGGGCGCTGGCGCTGGCAACACGCCGCTCGAGGTATTCGTCGCGGTGCTCCATCGCATGGGTGTAGAGACCGGAGTCGACATGTGGAAGCTGATGGATGTTGCCGAGGACATCGTCTATCCCCTGATGACCCACAAAGTCCGCGTCGATCGTGACTCGCTCACTCTCGGATACGCAGGTGTGTATTCATCGTTCCTGCTGCATGCCAAGCG
Organism: Myxococcales bacterium SG8_38; assembly: GCA_001303415.1. Lineage (GTDB taxonomy): Bacteria > Myxococcota_A > Polyangia > Polyangiales > Houyiibacteriaceae > SG8-38. The sequence continues at coordinate 39,038 of LJTN01000001.1, read as the reverse complement.
GGCTGCCGAAAAGTACGGTCTCAAGTCGACCGACATTCTCGTCGAGCTCGGGCGCCTGAAGACGGTCGGTGGCCAGGAAGACATGATCGAAGACGTCGCGCTGACCATGAAAAAGGCAGGCGCGGCCGCGGAGTGATCGCGTGAGCGGGTTGGAAGCATTTCGGAAAGAAGCGCGCGCTTGGATTCGAGAGAATGCGCCCCGGCCGCTTTGGGGAACCAGCGGCAGCGGTCCATTCGAGGGCTACTTTGGCGGAAGGAAGTGCGAGGAGCGCGACTTAGACCTCCTTCTGTGGCGCGATCGAGGCATTGAAAAGGGTTGGACCGCTCCGAGCTGGTCCAAGGAGTACGGTGGCGCGGGTTTGAGCCGCGCTCAGGAAGACGTCATTCATTCCGAGATGAAGGCCATCGGGGTCCCGCGTCCGGTGGCAGGGCAGGGCCTTGCGATGTTCGGTCCGGTTCTGCTGGAGTACGGCACGCATGCCCAGAAGTTGGAGCACCTTCCGAAAATTGCGCGAGGGGAAGTGCGCTGGTGTCAGGGTTACTCGGAGCCGAATGCAGGCTCGGATCTCGCGAACCTACAGCTCAAGGCCGAGCGCGACGGTGACTGGTACGTGCTGAACGGGCAGAAGATCTGGACCTCGCACGCGCATCTTAGCGATTGGATCTACTGCTTGGTGCGCACCGATCCGAGCGCGCGGAAGAAGCAGTTGGGCATTTCGGTGGTGCTGGCGGACTTGGAGACGCCGGGCATCACGGTGCGGCGTATCGATCTGATCAGTGGCTATTCCCCGTTTTGCGAGACCTTTTTCGACGATGTGCGGGTCCCGGTGGGCAATCTCGTCGGCAAGGAGAACGAAGGCTGGACCATTGCCAAGGCCATTCTCGGGCACGAGAGGTCCTCGATCGGCCGTTCGATCGCGCGGCAACCCGGTTCGGCGCAGCGGGAGGTCGTGGCCAGAGCGCGGAAGCATCTCGGGATCACCAAAGGAGCGATCGCCGATCCGTTGCTTCGTGACGAGATTGCGGCGCTCGGCATGCGCGAGGAAGCGTTTCATCTGACGCTTGCCCGCATTCAGCAGAGCGCTGAGAGCGGCACACCGGGGCCCGAGGGGTCCGTCACCAAGATCGTCGGTAGCGAGCTCAAGCAACAACGGTACGAGCTCGGCATGAAGATTGCGGGAATGCAGGGCTTGGGTTGGGAAGGCCCGGGCTTCGACGAGGATGATCTTCAGTACACGCGCGAGTGGTTGCGCTCCCGCGCGACGACGATCGAGGGTGGCTCATCGGAAATTCAGAAGAACATCGTATCCAAGCATGTGCTCGGATTGCCGGAGGGAAAGAAGTGAGCGGGCATGAGGTCCCGTCGCTACTCCTCGACGACGAGCAGAAGATGCTCTCGAGAACAGCCCGTGAGCTGATCCGCGAGCGCGCTCCGGCCGCGCGGCTGCGCGCTTTTCGGGACACCGGAGACCCAGTTGGATTCTCCGGGGAGCTCTGGAGAGAGATGGCGGATCTCGGCTGGATCGGCCTCCAGATCCCGGAAGCCTACGGGGGCATGGGTCTCGGGTTTTTTGATCTCTGCGTGGTCCTGGAGCAGAGCGGGCGCGAGCTGATGCCGGAGCCGTTCGTCTCAACGCTGTTGCTCGGCACGCAGGCGCTACTGCTCGGAGGCAGTGAAGCGCAGAGGAAGTCCTTGCTCCCGGGCGTGGCAAGCGGGGAGATCGTCTTATCGATTGGCTACGATGAGCCGAGCGCACCTCCGGGCATGCCGAGGCCGGCGGTGGCGGTTGAGCGATCGGGGGACCGATTCGAGCTGAGTGGCGAGCGAGCACAGGTGCTCGATGCCCACGTCGCGGATCGCATCATGGTGTTGGCGGCGACATCCGAGGGCGGCTCCACTCTTTTCCTGGTCGATCCGGCGCGCGCCGAAGTGAGCGTCACCCGTCAACATCGCATGGACGGTCTCAATGCAGCAATCGTCCGGCTCGAACGGCTGCGCGTGGGGGCCGATGACATCGTCGGCGTTCTCGACGGCGGTGCTTCACTGCTCGAGTCCGTGCTCGATCGAGCTTCGGTGGGTCTGGCAGCACAGATGTTGGGCGCCTCCGAGCAGGCGTTCGCGGACACCCTTGCATACCTCAAAGAGCGCGAGCAGTTCGACGTGCCGATCGGATCGTTTCAAGCGCTTCAGCATCGCGCGGTCTCGGTCTTCACCGAGATCGCGCTTACCAGGTCCGCGGTGCTGGCTGCGGCTCGGGCGATCGACGAAAAGCCGGCAGAGGTCCCCCGGCTGGCTTCGTTGGCAAAGTCCATTGCCTCCGAGACGTTCTTGCTCAGCGCCAAAGAGGCCATCCAAATGCACGGGGGCATCGGTGTCACGGACGAGCACGACATCGGATTCTATTTCAAGCGGGCCCACGCGGCATACATGACCTTTGGCACGCCCTCGCAGCATCGGCAGCGTTGGGCCGAGCTTCACGATTACTGAATCATGAGAGAGTGAGAAGGATGATGAAGAGGTTCGAAGGGAAAAACGTGGTGGTCACGGGCGCGGCCGCTGGCATCGGTCAGGCTACTGCGCAGCGGATCGCAGAGGAAGGCGGAACCGTTGCGCTCATCGATTTGAACGCCGAGGGACTGGCGGCGACGAAGAAGCTCGTCGAGGACGCGGGAGCGAAGGCTTGGACATACGAATGCAACGTAACCGACGGCGTTCGCGTGAAGAAGGTGATCGATCAAGCAGCCGCGGACATGGGAGGCTTCGATACGTTGTGCCACTGCGCCGGCATTCTACGAACTTACCACACGCACGAGATGACCTTCGAGCAGTGGCACGAGATCGTCGACGTCAACTTGAACGGCACGTTCTACGTGAATCATGCGGCGCTTCCGCACCTCTTGAAAAACCGTCACAGCGCCATCGTGAATTGCTCGTCCACTGCTGCCTTGGGCAGCCATCCATGGATGAGCGCCTATGCTGCGTCGAAGGGCGGCATCCTTTCGTTCACCCGGTCTCTGTATCAGGAGTATGTGAAGCAAGGCCTACGAGCGAATTGTGTCGTACCCGGCGGCATCGCGACGGCGCTTCATGGTGACTTCAAGGCTCCACAAGGCGCCGACATGGATCTCCTGAAGGGCGCGATGCCTTTCGTCGGCTTCGCAAAGCCGCGTCACGCCGCCAGCGTTATCGCCTTCCTGGCCTCCGACGACGCCCGCTACATCAACGGCACCGAAATCCGAGCCGACGGCGGCGCCCTCTCCTAGGGGACACGCAACGCGCCGCGCTAGACCGAGTGCACCTCGAAATGCTTCGAGGGCGGATCAGCTCAGGGTGTACTCGGTCTAGTGCTTGTCGCGGCTGAGCTCCTGTGCGCGACGCAGAACCGCCGGGTCGACCTTTTCCAACGCACCGGCGTCGTGAGGGGGCTGTGGGTCGTATTCGATCATGAGCTGAAGCGCCTTGGCCGTCGTCGGATCGGTAAGAAGCTCGGCAAGCCGCAGCGCCATGTCGATTCCACTCGACACGCCTGCTGCCGTGATCACCTTTCCCTGCTGCACCACGCGTTGGTTCGATGGCTCGGCTCCATATTTCTCGAGCAACGGCCGGGCAGCGAAGTGCGTCGTCGCCTTGAGGCCCTTCAATATGCCTGCCGCCCCCAAAAGCAGAGAGCCAGTGCAGACCGAGGTAGTGAACCGGCTCGTTTGGTGCGCTTCGCGGATCCAATTGAGAATCGTGCCGTCGTGAACGAGCGCACGCGTGCCGATGCCTCCAGGGATCAGCAGGACCTCAGGGCTCGGAACGTCCTCGAACTCGTGGTCTATCGTCAGTCCGAGGAATCCGTTGTCCGTGCGTATCTCTCCTCTTTGATGCCCGACGAACAGGACCTCTGCATCCGGTAGGCGCTGCAGCACCTCATACGGGCCGACCGCGTCCAACGCGGTGACTTGCTCGAAAAGCGCAATCGCAATCTTCATGGGGACACCGCCAGTCTCCTAGTCTAGGTGGCCGCGGACGAAGGGCAGGTAGGTGGGATGCCAGAACCGATCGCGGACGAATGCCTCGATGTCGTCGGGGATGTTTTGCCGGCGAGCAACGCCGTCCTTGATCGCTTGCTGCACGACCCGGGTGGCCACACGAACGGACGTCTCCTGCAGATCACTGACCGGCGGATAGATCAAGCCGCCCTCGACGTATTTCTCGATGGTGTAGTCTGCGAGAGCTTGGGACGCCTCGAGCACCATGCCATCGGTGATCGTCCTCGCATCACTCAAGATCGCGCCAAACCCGAGCCCCGGGAAGATGAAGGCGTTGTTACCTTGCCCAATCGGATGCGTTACGCCGCCCATCATGACGGGCTCGAACGGACTCCCGGTTGCGACGATCGCCCGCCCGTCGGTCCAGCGGAAAATGTCGACCGGCTTGGCCTCTGCAGAGCTGGTGGGATTCGATAGCGGAAAAATGATCGGCCACTCGTGATTGTCCGCCATCGCACGGACCACTTCTTCATCAAAGGCGCCCGGACGCCCGGAAAGACCCAGCAACACCGTAGCCTTGGCGTTTCGAATCGTCTCGACCAAGTCCGGCAGGTCGCCCGCGAGCTCCCAGCCCTGGATGGTCTCCTGACCATGCGCGAACTCGCGCTTGTACCCTTCGATGTCGCGATCGGTGACCAATAGCCCCTTGGAGTCCAGCACGAATACGCGCGCCTTGGCTTCCTCGGCGCTCAGCCCCGCCCGAATGAGCCCCTCTCGCACGGCCCACGCCACACCCACGCCGCCCGCACCTGCGCCGTGGATCACGAAGACTTCGTCTCGCAAGCTTTCGTTGCGGAGGTGGCATGCGGCGAGGATCCCGGCGAGGGCGACCGCACCGGTGCCCTGGATGTCGTCGTTGAAAGAAGGGCCGCGGTCACGGTACCGCTCCAGGACCGTAAATGCCGCGCTCTTCGAGAGGTCTTCCCACTGAATTACCGCATCGGGCCAGCGAGACCACACCGCATCGACGAAGCGGTCCAAGAACTTGTAGTAGTCTTCACCGCGCAAGCGCTTCTGACGCACGCCCAGGTAGTTGTTGTCGTTGATCAGATCCATGCGGTCCGTGCCGACATCGAGCGCTACGGGCATGGTGTGAAACGGGCTGACTCCACCCGCCACCGTGTAAAGCGCCATCTTTCCGATTGGAATCGCAAGCCCGCCGTATCCCTGATCCCCGATGCCGAGAATGGCGGAAGAGTCGGTGGCGACGATCATCCGCACGTCTTCCATCGGAAAGCATTCGAGCGCCAGCGCAGTCCTGTCGATGTTCAGAGGTGAGATCGAAAGCCCACGGGGATTCTGATAGAGCGCACTGAACTGCTGCACCGCCGCTCCCACGGTCGGCGTGTAGACGATGGGGAGCATCTCTTCGAGGTGCTTTTCGAGCAGCGCATAGAAGAGTATCTCCTGGCGCTCCTGCACTGCTCGAAGATATTGGTACTTGTCGATGTCGGACGGGGCTTGCACGAAGCCCTCATAGACGCGCGCGATCTGTTGCTCGAGCGTATTGAACTGGGGTGGAAGAAGACCGTCCAGCCTGAGGGCCACACGTTCCTCGTAACTGAAGGCCGTTCCTTTGTTGGTCAGCACCAATCGAAGCAGCGCGATTCCGTCCAGGTAGACCTCCATGTACTTCCGTCCACGTTCGTCTTCCTTGAGGTCGAACAGCCTACTGACGCGTTTCCGGGGCATCGAGATTCCTTTCCTCAAGCGCCTTCGATCGCCGCGATGACTGCATACGCCATTTCCGTCGTCCCGAGTGAGCGCTGGCCGCCGCTGAGATCGGCGGTGCGAAGGCCGTTGTCTAGAACCTTCTGGACGGCCGCTTCGATGGCCTTGGCGTCTTCATCGAGATCGAGGCTATGCCGGAGCAGCATGGCCGCGCTGAGAATCGTGCCAAGTGGGTTCGCCACCCCCTTGCCGGCGATGTCGGGTGCAGACCCATGAATCGGCTCGTAGACCCCGAGCTTGCCTTCACCGAGAGAGGCACTCGGAAGGAGCCCCAGGGAGCCCGTCAGTACTGCGCCCTCGTCCGACAGGATGTCTCCGAACATGTTGCCGCTGACGATCACATCGAAAGACGCCGGCTCGGTCACTAGTCGCATCGCGGCCGAGTCCACGAGCTGATGATCCAGCTTGATGTCTGGATTCTTCTTCGCGACCTCGGTGGCAACCTCTCGCCAGACCTGCATGGTTGCAAGCACGTTGGCCTTGTCGATGGACGTGACACGCTTGCGCCGCTTTCTCGCCACGTCGCATGCGAGCTGGACGATGCGACGAATTTCGTTCTCGTCGTATACCATCGTGTCGAATCCGGTGCGCAAGCCGTTTCGAACTTCCTTCCCCTTGGGTTGGCCGAAGTAGATCCCGCCGGTGAGCTCGCGAACGAACACCAAGTCGACGCCGCGCAACCGCTCGGGCCGCAGCGGCGATGCACTCTCGAGACCACGGAAGAGCTTCACGGGTCGGAGGTTCGCGAACAGTTTCAACGCCTTACGCATGCCCAACAAGCCCTGTTCGGGGCGAACTTCCGCAGTTGGGTCATCCCACTTTGGCCCTCCCACGGCACCTAGGAGCACCGCGTCCGAGCTTCGACACGCCACGATGGTGTCATCGGGCAGCGGCACGCCCGTCTCGTCGATTGCGATGCCGCCGATCAGATGAGTGGAGAACGTGAAGCTGTGCCCCGACTTTCGCTCGACGGCTTCGAGAACCTGTCGAGTCGCATCCACTATCTCGGGTCCAATTCCGTCACCGGGAAGGAGTGTGATCTTTGCTTTCATCTATCGTCACCTATGGAAGCTGCCCATGATGCACGGCGCACGTTCGAAGGGCAATGACTAAGTCCGGGCGTTCGGCTCCTGGATGCGCTTTTCGTCTTTGGCGCGTTGCAGAGTCAGCCCGTACTCGATGCTGTCGATGAGTGCTTGAAGCGATGCTTCGATGATGTTGCTCGATGCACCTACGGTGCTCCAGGTGTCGTGTGCCGACTGGCTGTCGATGAGCACCCTGGTGGTCGCGCCCGTTCCACTGTGTCCATCGAGAATGCGAACCTTGTAGTCGCTGAGATGGATGTTCGCGACCTCGGGGAAAGATGGAAGCAGCGCCTTGCGGAGCGCCGAGTCGAGAGCGCTCACGGGCCCATTGCCCTCGCCGGCGGTATGCACCACTTCTTCGCCGATTTGAACCTTGACCGTCGCTTCGGCGAACATCCCGCCGCCACGCCGACGCCCCACGCTCGCCTGAAAATCGAGGACTTCGAAAGGCGACTTGTAGCCCGCCTGCTGCCGAGCCATTAAAAGCGCAACCGAGGCCTCCGCTGCTTCGTATGCAAAACCCTTTGCCTCGAGCTCCTTGATCTTCTCGAGCACGCGTCCGCCATGGTCCGAGTTGACCTCGAGGCCGAGCTCCTCCGCCTTGCTCAGCACGTTGCTTCGTCCCGAGAGCTCGCTGACCACGACCCGCGAAGCATTTCCGACCAAGGCCGGATCGACGTGCTCGTAGGATTCCGGATGCCTTCGGATGGCCGATACGTGAACGCCGCCCTTGTGAGCAAAGGCGCTTCGGCCGACGTACGCTGCGTGATCATTCGGATTCAAGTTGGCGATCTCCGCCACGAAATGCGAGAGATCATAGAGCTTCCTGAGCCCGCCCTCCGGCAAGCACTGCAGGCCGAGCTTCAGCTCGACGTCCGGGATGATGGAGCAGAGGTTTGCGTTGCCGCATCGCTCTCCATATCCGTTGATCGTCCCCTGCACGTGATGCGCTCCCGCACGCACTGCGGCGACCGAGTTCGCAACGCCGCACTCGCCGTCGTTGTGGGCGTGAATGCCGAGGCGAGCATCCGGTAGAGCAGCTCGGACGGCCTGGACGATGCGTTCGACCTCCCAAGGCATCGAGCCACCGTTCGTGTCACAGAGCACCAGGGTCTCTGCGCCGTTCCGAGCTGCTGCCCGCAGCGTCTCGAGGGCGTACTCGGGATCCGATTTGTACCCGTCGAAAAAGTGCTCGGCGTCGTAGATGACGCGTCGATCGTTCCCGCGAAGAAACGCCACGCTCTCCCCGACCATCCGCAGATTTTCTTCGAGGGTAGTGCGCAAGATCTGCGTAACGTGCATGTCCCACGACTTTCCGAAGATCGTGCAGACCGGGGTCTGTGCGTCGAGAAGCGTGCGAAGCTGCTTGTCGTCTTCGGCGCGAAGTTGCGCACGGCAAGTCGATCCGAACGCCGCCAGGGTGATGCGCTTCCACCCGGCGTCTTTGGCTCGCTCGAAGAACTCTACGTCCTTCGGATTCGAGCCCGGCCATCCGCCTTCGACGAACGCAACCCCCAACGAGTCGAGGTGCTCCGCGATCCGCAGCTTGTCGTCGCAGGATAGACTCATGCCCTCCATCTGCGTGCCATCACGCAGTGTGGTGTCGTAGACCTCCACGACGCGTCCCGAGCCCTTAAGTTCGCTGCTGCTCATACCGACTGATCTGATCCTCGAAAGAGAGGAGATATCCGAGCTGGTCGAGGCCCTCCAACAGGCAGTGCTTGGAGAAGTCGTCGATGGGGAAGCTCGACTCGATCCCCCCAGGGGCCTTCACGGTTTGGCTGGGCAGGTCGATCGTGATCTCGGTCGTGCGATCAGGCTGGACTGCCTCCATCAGCCGCTTGTGCGTTTCCGGGCTGACCTCCACGGGCAAGAGGCCGTTCTTGAGGGCGTTGCTCTTGAAGATGTCAGCGAACCCGGTCGAGATGATCGCCCGAAAACCCCAGCCTACCAGCGCCCAAGGAGCGTGCTCCCGCGAAGACCCGCTTCCGAAGTTGTCTCCCGCGATCAGAATCTGGGCACCTCGAGACTCAGGCTCGTTGAGCACGAAATCCGGGTTCGGCGACCCGTCTTTGAGGTAGCGCCAATCGCAAAAGAGATTGTCTCCCAGGCCGTTCTTGTCCGTCACCTTGAGAAACCGTGCGGGGATGATCTGGTCCGTGTCCACGTTGTCGACGGGGAGCGGGACCGCATGCGACGTCAGTGTGGTGAATTTCGCCATGCCGGAGCCTTTCATGCGAGCAGCAAGCTTCTCGGATCGGTGACTTCGCCTGCCACGGCAGCCGCCGCAGCGGTGAGGGGAGAGGCCAAGAACGTGCGTCCGCCCTTGCCTTGACGCCCCTCGAAGTTCCGGTTCGAGGTGCTGACTGCGTACTGACCAGGCTCGAGGTTGTCGCCATTCATGGCGATGCACATCGAGCATCCCGGCTCGCGCCATTCCGCCCCGGCGTCTTTGAATATCTGGTCGAGGCCCTCCGCCTCCGCTTGCCTCTTCACGTCGTGAGAGCCCGGTACCACGAGCGTACGCACGCCTTCGGCGACCTTGCGGCCGCTGAGCACACCGGCTGCCAGGCGCAGGTCACTGATGCGCGAATTGGTGCACGAACCGATGAATACGACGTCGATCTTCTTACCTAGTAACCGCTCTCCCGGCTGGAGTGACATGTATTTCATGGCCTTTTCGAACGCTGCGCGTTGTGAAGGATCGTCGAACGACTCCGAGGTCGGCATCGTCTGGCTGATGGGCATGCCCATGCCGGGATTCGTCCCGTAGGTGATCATCGGCTCGAGCTTGTTCGCGTCGATGATCACGGTCTTGTCGAAGGTCGCCCCATCATCGGTGCGAAGCTGCCGCCAACGATCCACTGCCGCATCCCATTCGGCACCTTTGGGTACGCGATCACGGCCCTCGAGATACGCGAACGTCGTGTCGTCGGGTGCGATCATGCCTGCCCGCGCGCCCGCCTCGATGCTCATGTTGCAGACCGTCATGCGCCCGTCCATGTCCAGGCTGCGAATCACGGAGCCGGTGTATTCAATCACGTGGCCCGTCGCTCCGCCGGTTCCGATCTTCGCGCAAAGCGCCAAGATGATGTCCTTCGCGGTGACTCCGGGCATCAATTGCCCGTCGACGCGCACTTCGAAGGTCTTGGGCTCGCGTTGCAACAGACACTGTGTGGCAAGCACGTGCTCGACCTCGCTGGTCCCAATGCCGAACGCCAGTGCGCCGAACGCGCCGTGCGTGGACGTGTGGCTGTCGCCGCAAACGATGGTCTTCCCCGGTTGCGTGAGCCCGCGCTCGGGACCAATGACGTGCACGATACCGTTTCGTCGATCGCCGAGTGCAAAGAGCTCGATGCCAAACTCCTTGCTGTTTCGTTCCAGCTGCGCGAGTTGCGCCTTTGCCTGATCGTCGATGACCCACAAGGACTTCGGCAGGGTAGGGGTCGAATGATCCATGGTCGCGACCGTCTTGTCGGGGCGACGCACTTTGAGGCCCCGCTCACGAAGTCCAGTGAAGGCCTGGGGTGAGGTCACCTCGTGAATGAGATGCAAGTCGATGTATAGGACGGCGGGGCGTCCCGCCTCCTGAACGACCACGTGCTCGTCCCAAACCTTCTGAAATAGTGTCTTTAGTTTCATGGTGCTCGTCATGCAGCGCTCCCCGCTGCCTTGTTCTCGTCTCGGGTTCCCTCTTTGAGCGCGAGGATGCGATTGATCGCGGCAATGTAAGCCTTGGCGCTCGCGACGATGATGTCGGTGTGTGCTCCGTGGCCGTGAAACACGCGCGCCCGTGATTGTTCGTACTGCGGATTGATCCTGTCCGGTGGCAAGTCGTAATCGCCTGGCACGACGCGAACGCTCACTTCGCCGAGCGCGTCGATGCCTTCCGTGACGGACTGCACGTTGTACTCGAGCAAGGTGCAAGGAACGTTCACCAGCGACTGAATCGCCTTGTAGACCGCATCGACCGGCCCGGTCCCGACCTCCGCTGCAATGCGCGCCTGTCCGTCCGGTCCGACTAGACGAACAGTTGCTGTCGGCATGCCGGTACCGCATCCAACCTGGATCTTGTCGAGCTTCCAGTACTCGGTCGGCTGGTACAGCTCGTCACTGATGAGGGCAACCAAGTCTGCATCGGTGATGAACTTCTTCTTGTCCGCAAGCTTCTTGAAACGGGCGAAAGCCTTGTCGAGCCCGTCTCCGGATACGGGATAACCGAGCTCCATCAAGCGATTCGCGAACGCGTGCCTCCCGGAATGCTTCCCCAGAACGAGCTGCGTCTTTCCCGCGCCGACGGTTTCAGGACGCATGATCTCGTAGGTTTCTTCGTGCTTGAGCATGCCGTCCTGGTGAATGCCGGCTTCGTGGGCGAACGCGTTCGCGCCTACGATGGCCTTGTTTGGCTGGACGACCATGCCCGTGACCTTGCTCACCAGGCGGCTGGCCCGCGTGAGCTGTGTGGTGTCTATCTGCGTGCCGATACCGTAGAGGTCGCGACGGACGTAGAGGGCCATCACGACCTCTTCGAGCGACGCATTGCCGGCGCGCTCTCCGATGCCGTTGACGGCGACTTCCACTTGACGCGCGCCGTTTTGAACCGCAGCAAGGCTGTTGGCGACTGCAAGACCCAAATCGTTGTGGCAGTGCACGCTGATCACCACCTTTTCGATCCCAGGAACGTTCTCTCGGATCATGGCAATGCGCTCGCCGAATTCGCCGGGGATGGTGTAACCGACCGTATCCGGGATGTTGAGCGTGGTCGCCCCTGCTTCGATTGCCGCTTGCAGCGCCTCGTAGAGGAACTCCATCTCGGTGCGACCTGCATCCTCGGGGCTGAACTCCACGTCTTCGCGAATGCTGCGAGCGTAAGAGACCATCTCGGTGATCTTCGCGAGCACTTGCCCCTTGCTCATGCGGAGCTTGTGCTCGCGATGGATCGGGGAGGTCGCGAGGAACGTGTGAATTCTTCCGTGCTTGGCCGGTGCGATGGCCTCGGCTGCCTGGTCGATGTCGGAGGTCGTGGCACGCGCCAGGCTGCAGATCGTCGGAGGTTCTGGTACCGGACGCCCCTCGACGCCGGTCACTCCCACCGCCTCGGCGATGGTCTTGACCGCGCGCAAATCATCGGGTGAGGCGGCAGCGAAACCCGCCTCGATGATGTCGACACCCAGCCGCGATAGGGTCTTCGCCACCTCTAGCTTCTCGGACGAGGTCATCGTCGCGCCGGGTGATTGCTCTCCATCGCGGAGAGTCGTGTCGAAGATCCGTACGTGATCGGGTTGCATGATTCATTCTCCTGGCGCCGAGCCAACGGCGCCGTCTCAGTCTCCCTGCTTGATTTCCACCGGGTCGACGAAAGGCATCATCGACCGAAGCTTGGCGCCTACCTGCTCAATTGGTTGTTCTTGCTCGGCACGGCGCTTGGCCCTGAACTCGGGGCGGCCGTTTTCGTTCTCTTCGATCCATCGCTTCGCGAAGGTCCCGTCCTGAATCTCCGCGAGGATGTCTTTCATTGCCTTCTTGCTGGCTTCCCCAATGACTCGAGGTCCGCTGACGTAGTCGCCCCACTCGGCGGTGTCCGAGACGGAGTAGCGCATGTAGTTGAGGCCGCCGCGATACATGAGGTCCACGATCAGCTTGAGCTCGTGTAGACACTCGAAGTAGGCGAGCTCGGGCTGATAACCCGCCTCCACCAAGGTCTGAAAGCCCGCCTTGACGAGCTCCGAGCAGCCGCCGCACAGCACGGCCTGCTCTCCGAAGAGGTCGGTCTCGGTCTCCTCTTTGAACGTAGTGGTGAGCACGCCCGCACGGGCACACCCGATACCGGCCGCATAGGACATGGCGAGCGCGTCGGCACGCCCCGTTGCATCCTGATGGACCGCGAGGAGGGCGGGCACACCGCCGCCTTCCTGATATGTTTCCCGCACACGATGCCCTGGGCTCTTGGGAGCGACCATGGCGACGTCGATGTTCTTCGGTGGCTCGATCGTGCCGTATCGGATGTTGAAGCCGTGCGCAAACATCAACATGTCGCCCGCCTTCAAGTTCGGCTCGATGTGCTTCTCGTAGATGGCTGGTTGCGCGGTGTCGGGCGCAAGAATCATGACGACGTCCGCCTCTTTGACCGCGTCACCGACCGATCGGACCGAAAGACCCGCCGCCTCCGCCTTGGCCTTGCTCTTGCTGCCTTCCTGCAAACCCACGCGAACGTCTATGCCGCTCTCCTTCAAGTTGAGCGCATGCGCGTGGCCTTGGCTGCCGTAGCCGATGATCGCTACTTTCTTGCCTCGGATCAACGAGAGGTCGGCGTCCTTGTCATAACGAATCTGGGTCATGTGTCTCTCTATTCTCCAACTAGGGGTTATGCTGCTGAGCTGCGGGAGGCAGGCACCGTGGGATGGGCCAGACCGTGCTTCTCGACGCCGCGAGTCATCGCGACCGCTCCCGTCTGAACCAACTCCAAGATTCCGAACGGACGGAGGACCGAGACGAGGCCTTCGACCTTGTCCTGCGGCCCCGTGATTTCGATGGTGAGGCGATCGGGCGACATGTCGACTGCACGAGCCCGAAACACCTCACAGATCCTCAGGATCTCGTCCCGCTGCTCTCGATTGCAATGGACCTTGATCAAGGCAAGCACGCGACTGATGGTTTGTTTGTGGGTTATGTCGTCCACCCACAAGACGTTCACCATCTTGTAGAGATTGGCTTCGATTCGCTTGGCCGTATCCTCGTCTGCCTCACACACGATGGTCATTCGCGACACGCCTGGCTCGTGCGTCGCGCCGACGTTGAGCGAGTCGATGTTGAAGCTACGCCGGCGGAACAGCGAAGCGACCCGATTCAACACGCCCGGCTTGTCCTCGACGAAGACGGCAAACGTTCGTTTGACTGACTGTGACATCACTCGTCCTCCCCGGTTTCGAAGATCGGGTTGTGGGCTTGCTCGCCCGGCTTATACGGCCTTTCGATCATGTCGTGAAGGTTGGCGCCTGCAGGAACCATCGGATACACCGAGTCTTCTTGCTCCACTCGGAAGTCGATCACGACCGTTCCCTCGGTCGATTCCGCCGTGCGAACCGCCTCCTCGACCTGGGAACGCTTCTCGACGCGGAGACCGGTCAATCCGTGCGCGTCGGCGATTTTCACGAAATCCGGGCTGCGTAGAGGCGTCGCGACGTAACGGCCGCCGAAGAAGAACTCCTGCCACTGGCGCACCATACCCAAGAATCCGTTGTTGATGATGGCAACGTTGACCTTGATGCCTTCCTGTGCGCAGGTGGAGAGCTCCGCTTGCGTCATTTGGAATCCGCCGTCGCCGCAGATGACCCATACCGAATCATTGGGTTGCGCAAACTTGGCGCCGATGCCTGCGGGGAGTGCGAAGCCCATGGTGCCGAGGCCGCCGGACGTAATGAGCTTTCGTGGATAGTCGTGCTTGTAATACTGCGCTTCCCACATCTGGTGTTGGCCGACATCCGTGACGACGAGCGCCTTGCCCTCCGTGAAGCGGTACAGATCGTGAATCACGTGCGCGGCATACAGCTTGCCCAAGTCCGGCAGGTTCTTGATGTCCCGTACTGCGGAGTTTCCTTTGAGGTCGTCGATGTAGGCCAGCCAGTCGGGGCGATCGCACCGCTCCACGTGTGGCAGGAGCTCCTGCAATACCGCACGGGCATCGCCGACGATCGGAACGTCGACGCGGACGTTCTTGTTGATCTCTGCCGGGTCGAGCTCGATGTGGATCTTCTTCGCGCCGGGAGCGTAGGTCTTCAGGTTACCCGTCACGCGATCGTCGAAGCGCATGCCCACGGCGATGATCAGATCCGCATCCTGGATGGCCTTGTTCACCCAAGTTTCTCCGTGCATTCCCATCATGCCGAGATTGCGCGGATGGGTCGCCGGAAACCCTCCGAGACCGAGCAAAGTGCAAGCGACCGGAATGTTCGTCTTCTCGATGAACTGTAGAAGCGTCTCGGTGGCCTGCGACTTGATCACGCCCTGACCGGAAAAGAGGATGGGGCGCTTCGCATTCCTGATGAGGTCCACTGCCTCCGCGAGCTGGTCGGGGAGCGGCGTGTAGTCCGGTCGATAGCCGGGCAAGACGATTTCGTCGTCGTTCCATTCGAAAGTGCAGCTTTGCTGTTGTGCATCCTTGGTGATGTCGACCACGACCGGGCCGGGACGACCGGAGCGCGCGATGTAGAAGGCCTCGCGAATGGTGGGCGCGATTTGCTCCGCCTTCGTCACCAGGTAGTTGTGCTTGGTCACCGGGATGGTGCAGCCGGTGATGTCGGTCTCCTGAAACGCGTCGCTTCCGATCAGCGGGGAGGGGACCTGTCCCGTGATGCACACCATCGGAATCGAGTCCAGCATGGCCGTCGCGATGCCGGTCACCAGATTGGTCGCACCCGGCCCCGAAGTCGCGATGCAAACACCGACTTGTCCCGACGCGCGTGCGTACCCGTCGGCCATGTGCGAGGCGCCTTGCTCGTGGCGCGTCAACACGTGGTGGATTGGATACTGAATCATCGCATCGTATGCGGGCATGATCGCGCCGCCCGGGTAGCCGAAGCAGACTTCGACCCCTTCGCGTACGAGCGATTCCCAGATGATCTGAGCACCGGAGAGCGACTCGCCGATGCGATTCTTGAGCTTGGGATTCGAGGGTGTCACGGGTGTCTCCTTCGATGGTGGCTGGCTCCGCCTAGTGGATTTGGCGCAGCATTCAAGCAGCAGGCGCTCGACGAAGAAGGCGCCGGGCCGAGCCGCGGCCAGGCGCGCTCAACTGGGACGAGCTGCCATGCGCCCCCACGAGCGGAGGCGCTTGGATTTTTGCGATATATCTGTTCTTTCATGGGCTTACGGCAAGAAAAAAGCCCCCGCATGCTCGATGCGGGGGCCAGAAGTTGAGTCGGTCGATCTGTGGGTGGTCCTGGTCCCCGCCTATGCCTGAGTAACTAGCAGGAGGCTAATAATGAGGCTTACAACGACTACAAGACCGCCCAAGACGCTCGTCCGTCGAGCATCCAAGTCGGTTGTCGTAGCCGCCGCATGCGGGAACATTACGCGCTCATTGTGCTGCCAACCCCCCCCACGGTCAAGGGGTCACTCTCTACCCTCCGAACCCCCGGTAATGACCCAGCTTCTCAGACAAAGATCGCAGTGCCTTGGCTGAATCGGTCGGGAAACCCCAAAGAGCGCTGGAAGGGAAATCGCTGCGATCTTTCGGCTAGAACAGCTCAAGTTTCCAGTAGTTGAGGGGGCGGAGAGTGTCCCAGGGAAGCTCCAGGGCCATGGCGGTGTGGGGGTGGCAGAAGGGGCCCGGGGCGTCCGCTGGAATGTGGGGCTCGACGGCGGCGACGAGGCCCGACGACGACACGAAGACGACGTCGATGGGGAAAGGGACACCGGCGTTGGTGATGCAGACGGTGCCCTCGTTCGGAAACACAAGCAGCAGCGCTTCACCGTCCCCGAGAGGACCGTGGAGTCGAAGGCCTTCCTGCCGGGTGTGCTCCGTGTCGGCGATCGTGATCGCGAGCTCGAGCTGCACGTCGCCCTCGCGATCCAAGAGACGGCCCCGCGTCGCAACCTCGCCGTCGGCACAGCTCGGGATCCACACTGCCAAGCAAAGCACGGGCAGCGTCAGCGCCCGCCTCACAGCGACCTCAAGAAAGCAAGGAGCGCGGCTCTCTCAGCTTCGATCAGCTCGCCAACCCGGTCTCGGGTGGCGGAGGCTTCTCCCGCGTGCGCTTGGATCGCCTCCTGCAGCGTGGATGCGCGTCCGTCATGGAGGTAGGGCGCCGTCTGGCTGACACCCCAAAGAGGCGGCGTGCGGAATTCGCGGATGCCCGCGTCGCCTTCCTCGATCCCGAAGGAGCCGGATTCGGCCACATCGTGCAGCAACAGGTCGGTGTACGCGCGAACCTCGATTCCTTCATCCGTCTGCAGGAGTGGCACGTGGCAGAGCGCGCAGCCCACCGACACGAAGATTTCCTCACCCGCGTCTTCAGCCACGCGATCGACGCGGGTCCGCGGAGGCGGGGCAAGCAACGCGAGAAACGCGGTAAGCCCGTCGATGGTGAGCGCATCGACCTCCGGATCCATGACCCCGTCATCGTCTTGCAGGATACCCCGCGAGAAACCGGGCTCATCGGGAAGCGTCATTCCCATCTCGGCGCTGAGGGCGTCCCGGACGAACTCGCGGAGCGACGGTATCGATGCCTTCCATCCAAATCGGCCGAGCTCCCCGCTGTCGAGCACGTGGGCCCGCCCCGCAATCCCATCCCCGTTCTCGTCATCGGGATCCGCAAGCGCTTCGATCGTCGTTCGCGGTATGCGCTCGAGCAGACCCAAGCCGAGCGTCGATGGCGTCTGCCGGGGCTCGAAGAAGTTGGCCTCCGCGTCCGCTTCCGGTCTCTGGGCAGTAGTCGCGTGCCGCGGAAGCTCGGTTCCCGCTTCGGGCGCGTTGAAAGTGAAACCCGAGAAGATCCCTTGCCTCATCACGTCGACGCCTGAAGGCCCCGCACCGCCGATGACCGGATCGAAATGGCAGGAGCGACAGGCATCCCCATTGAACGTCGGACCCACGCCTTCTCCGTACGAGAAGTCCCGGTCGAACAGTGCCCGACCCTGCTCGAACCGCGCCTCTTGCTCTGCGTCGAGGTCGGCAAGCGGCGCGCCATATTCCCCCGATCGGGGAAGCTCCGCGTCAGGCGGCAACAAACCCGCCGTCCTCTGCACTGCGCCGCCGAGTGACTCGAGAAACGCGATCAGGTCCAGACGGTCCCCCGGCTCGAGCGCCAAGTACGCATCGCGGATCGATTCCGCTTCCCCTCCATGCCATCGGATCGCCTCCTCGATGGTCCCCGCGCGTCCATCGTGTAGATACGGGCTTGCGGCGGCGATCCCCCACAGGGGCTGCGTACGGAACTCTCGTCCGCTCGCCCGGCCCATGGGGAATCCGTCCGCGAGCTCATCACCCATGTCGTGCAAAAGAAGGTCGGTGTACGCCGGAATGGCGCCGCGAGGACTTCGCAACGAGGGTAGGTGGCACTTTCCGCAACCGATCCGCCGGAAAGACTGTTCGCCGCGTTCAGTGCCGGGGGTGGGCGCATCAGGTGCGGGAGCCGCGAGGAGCAAGGCGAAGCTGACCAGGTCGAACAGCTCAGATTCCGAGATTTCGGGATCGGCGACGTCATCCAGATCGGCCGTCGGCTCGTCCGGAATGACCGCCTGAGCTGCGATGATCGCGCCAATCCCATCGATCGCGGCGTCTGGTTTCGAGGCGGCTTCAGCTTCGAATCCCAACAACTCTCTCCTGCGGTCGTTCGGTAGAGGGTCGGAAGTGATGCCCAGGTGATTGAAGAGGGGGCCGCGAATGAAGAGCTCGATGCGAGCGGTCTGCGCCTTTCGCCCGAATCGTCCCACGACGCTTCCATCGTAGTTCACCCGGCCGCTGATCCCGTCGCCGTCGGCGTCATCGGGGTCCGCGAGGCGGAGGATCTCCGCGTCCGGAATCTCGGCGAGAAGGCCTGCCCCGAAAAACGGAATCGGGTTCCGGGTGGCGCTGATGTTGGCCAGTGGATCGGAGGGAGCGAGTCCCGAATCGAGCGAGAACTGCCGCTGCACGCCGTTCTGGCCGCGCGGCACCACCGTGCCTGGGGAGAGCTCGTCCCCGACGAGCAAGAAGTCCCGATAGTGGCTCGCGCCTCCACCGAGCACCGGCTTTTCGTGGCAGCTCGCGCAGAACGTGACGTTGAACTCCGGCCCCAGTCCCTCGGCGGGGGTGAACCGACGCAACGCGGCCTCTCGGCCACGCTCGAAGGCGGCAATCTGCTCTTGTGTTGCCGACGGCAGAGGAGCACCGAGCTCGGCGAAAATGTCATCCGCCACGACGAACGTCTCCTCGCTCGCGCAGCCAGACGCGGCGGTGACCATCACGCACAAGACCAACGCAGCGCTAGAAGCCCTCGGGTGGGAATTCGAATCAAGCAAGGCCGGTCAGTCGAATATAGCCTGCGATCATCGCCCGACAATGTAAGCTCCAGCTCGGACGAGATGGAGATACTTTCCAGCCGTTTCATGCTGCATCCTAGCGATTTCGACCGCAGCACGAAGTTCTATCGCGACGTCCTAGGCCTTCACCCCATGCGAGAGTTCGGGCGAGGTAATGCTCGCGGCGTCGTCTTCTTCCTCGGTGGCGGCTATCTCGAGCTCACCAGCGGTTCCGTCGAGTCACCGGCTGCGTCGACCGAGCTGTGGCTCCAAGTGCGGGACGTGGAAGAGACCGAAAGGGAGCTCGTCGCTGCCGGCGTTCCGATCGTCGAGAGCGCGGTGCAGAAACCATGGGGCCTAATCGAGCTTCGGGCTTCCGACCCCGATGGTCTCGTGCTCATTTTCGTAGAGGTCCCTGCGGATCACCCGTTGCGATTGGACCATCGGTCGATGTAGTCAACGCGCTTCAAAATCAATCGCGACGGTCTGATCCGTCACGTGTGGTGACAGCGGACCCTTCGCCTTTTGGATCTCCTCCCCGAAGACATCCCACCAAGCGTCGGCGTCGGCACGGGTCCACCGTCCCACGTCGAGCCGATCGAGCGCGTCGGCGAGCTCCTCGCCGGAGGCTGGGCGGTCGAGTTGCGACTTCGCCAAGCACGCGAGAATCAATTCCTCCAGCCCTGGGGGAAGCTCCTCGGTGCAGACCTCGGCCAAGGGTAGAGGCGTAGTGTGCAGATGATGCATGCACACTTCGATGATGGTCTTTCCATTGAACAGATGGCGGCCCGCGAGCAGGTAGTAGCCGACGGCACCGAGAGAGTAGAGATCGCTGCGCGAGTCGATCCCTTGCGGATCTTCGATTGCCTCCGGGCTCAGGTAGTGTGGGGTGCCCTTGATCGACAAGGTGTTCGTCTTCTCGAGGTCGTCTACCTTTCCGAGATTCTTCACGAGCCCGAAATCGAGGACTTTGGTGACATCGGGTATGCCGCCCTGACGCGCAAGCATGATGTTGCTCGGCTTGATGTCTCGGTGGATCAAGCCGGTTTCGTGCGCCTCGTTGAGGGCGAGCGCGGCGTCTCTGAGTATTTTTACGACCCGTTCGACCGGCTGAGGGCCGCTCGCGTCGACGACCTGGGTCAGGGTCGCGCCGTCGAGCAGCTCCATCGCGTAGTAGAACAGCCCGTCGGGTGTACGGCCGTAGTCGTAGATGGTCACGGTGTTGGGATGCGTGAGCTTGGCCGTGAGCTGCACTTCCCTGCGGAAGCGGTCCAGGGCTTCTCCATCGGAGAGCTCGGGTCGAAGTAGCTTGATCGCGGTAGGACGTTTCAGCATGCCGTGCTTGGCTTCGTAGACCACGCCCATCGCGCCTTCGCCGAGCTTCCGCTCCAGGTTGTATTGTCCGAGGCTCTGGATGTCGCTGACTTCTTTTCGAAGCCTGTGAATCACGCGGGAAGCCAAGGCCGAGAGCCCCACCGTGAGCGTCCACCACATCGCCGTGATGATCGCTCGCGAGGTACCGACGCGATACTTCGAGATTCCCTCGTACCCGAATCGCCTCCAGATGCCCAGATCCACGCCGAGGTAGTGCCAGTACATCGCGCCGATCAGCGGTACGCCGATGAGCACCCCCAAAATGGCGGTGCGACGCGCAGTGCTGGGGACGAACACGCTTCGCGCGAACATCATCAGCGCCAAGATGAAAGCCGTGATGGTATCCGCGCCCACCTCCGGCCGTATCCCCAAGCCCATGCCGATGTAGCCGAGACTGGTCAGGAAGATGCCGGCACTTTCGATCCCATGAATGACGTTGACCGAAAGCTTTCCCCGCCGGCAGATCCACCAAACGCCGAGCAAAGGCAGGATGGCGGCTGCATGGATCTGAAACCCGGGTTGGGTGAGCTGCTCTCTCCAGAAACCGAAGAGCACGCCCATGATCATCCGAAACAGCAGCGCCGTGCCGCCGAGAATCGCGCCGATCATGCCGAAGGCGGCCACGCGCCGCTGAAAAAAGGCGCGCGCTTCGGGATTGGAAAAGTAGGTGTTGCTGCTCATGGCCGCCGCGCTCTGGCGCTCGTACAACGAATCGCGACCCCAATCCAGGGTCAGCTTCTCAGATTGTAGCCGCTCCGTAACAGAGCGCCGGTAAGCCCCAGAAGAAACACGAACGAAACGAGAACGACTGCCGCGCTACCGAGCGGCGACACGTCGGCTACGCCGAGAAAGCCGAAACGAAGACCGTTGACCATGTAGAGCAAGGGGTTGAGTCGGCTGACCGTGTGCCACGGCTCGGGCAAGAGATCGATCGAATAAAAGACGCCGCCCAAGAAGGCGAGGGGCAACAGCACGAAGTTGGGAAAGATCGCCAGATGGTCGAACTTCTCCGCCCAAAGGGCCGCCACCATACCGAGAAGGGCAAGGGTCGCAGTCACGAACGCCGTGAAGAAGAGGGTCCATCCGACGTGATGCAGGGGAAACCACGTGAAACACAGGGCCACGACGTAAACCAAGCTGCCCACGATGACCGCGCGGATCATCGCGGCGCCCACGTAGGCGACCAGCATCTCGAACGCGCCGATGGGCGCGACCAAGATGTCGGTGATGGTTCCATTGATCTTCGACTGAAACAGGCTCGACGAGGTATTCAGGAAGGAATCGCGAACCATGGTCATCATCACCAGTCCGGGCACGACGAACTGGATGTAGGGCACGCCCGAGATCTCGCGCAGACGGGACCCGAGGGCGACGCCAAACACCAAGAAGTAGAGGCTCGTCGTCACCAATGGGCTGAGCACGGTCTGCAACCACACCTTGCTGAACCGGCGAACCTCCTTGATGAAGAGCGTCTTGAGCGCGATCGTGCTCACGCCGCTTGCCTCCCATCGGCCTTCCGGATCAGCTCCAGGTAGATTTCTTCGAGCGAACGGCCCCCGTGCCGTTCGAGCAAGCTTTCCCGCCTTTCCACGAGCAGCAGCTCGCCCTTGTGTAGGATGCCGATGCGATCTGCGAGCTTCTCCGCCTCCTCGATGTAGTGCGTGGTCAATACGATCGTCGTTCCTGCGGCTCGAAGCTCTTCGACTTCCTGCCAGAGCTCACGCCGCAGCTCCACGTCGACGCCTGCGGTCGGCTCATCGAGAAAGAGAAGCCTCGGCTCGTGCACCAAAGCCTTCGCCACGAGCAGCCGCCGTTTCATTCCACCCGAAAGAGTCCTAGTGTAGGCGTCTCGCTTCTCATCGAGCGCAAACGTCCTCAAAAGCGACTCGGCGCGCTCCCGGTTGGGTTTCACGCCCATCAGACCCATCTGAATCATCAGGCTTTCGAGCGGCGTGAAGAACGGATCGTAGTTGATTTCTTGGGGAACCAAGCCGACTAGGCGACGTGTGGTGCGAAAGTCGTCGACGGTGTCGAAGCCCAACACCTCGATGGTCCCCTCGCTCTGCTTGGCGAGCCCGGTGATGCAGTGAATCAACGTCGATTTGCCCGCGCCATTGGGGCCGAGCAGGGCGAAGATTTCGCCCTCGTAGACTTCGAGTGACAAATCCTCGAGCGCCGTGAACTTTCCGTAGCGTTTCACCACGTGGCGGCAGCGGAGCACGGGCGGCTTCATTGGGCGCGACTATAGCGACCTGCCGGCCGATGGCCAGGCTAGCCAGGCGCGTGTCGAAGGTGAAAGGACTTGGGCCGTGTGAGCTGCGAGTAGCCGAGCTTGGACAAGCTGCACCCTCGGCCCGAATCCTTGACGCCGACCCATGCAAGCTCGGGGTCCAAGTAGTCGCAGCGATTCATGAACCAGGTTCCGGTTTCCACCTGCATGCCAATCGCTGCTGCGCGGTCGAGGTCCTGGGTCCAAACCGAGGCCGTGAGCCCATAGCGGCTGTCGTTCATGAGCGCGATTGCTTCGTCATCGTCACGCACCGGCATGATGCCAACCACCGGCCCGAAGGTTTCCTCGGTCATGACCTGCATGGAGTGGTCGACCTCGACGAGGGCCTGTGGCGCCATGTAGGGAAGGCCGCGCCGACCTCCCTCGAACTGCTCTGGATCGAGGAGCGGGCGCGCTCCTGCCGCGATGGCTGCGTCGATTTGCTCTTGGATCGCGTTCGCGTTGCGCAATCGCACCACGGGTCCGAGCGTCGTCGTCGGCTCTCGCGGATCGCCGAGCGCGAGCTTTTTCGCCTCCGCAACGAAAGCCTCGAGAAACGATTCGTACACGTCTTGGTGCACGTAGATTCGCTCGATGCCACAGCACGACTGGCCGGCGTTGTAGTAGGCGCCGTCGACGAGGTTGACGGCCGTCCGCGTCAGCTCGGCGTCTCGGCACACATACGCGGGGTCCTTGCCTCCGAGCTCCAAGGAAGCTCCGATGAAACGCTCCGAGGCGGCCCGTTGGATCGCGTGTCCGCCCTCGACCGATCCAGTGAATGCGACGAACGCGATGCGGGGGTCGCGGATCACGTTCGCCACTCTTGAATGATCGAGATGCAATATCTGCAGGACTCCATTTGGCAGACCGGCCTCCGCTGCCGCCCGGCCGATGCGTTCGGCCACGAGCGGTGTCTGCTCGGAGTGCTTGAGGACGACTGGATTTCCGGCGACCAGCGCGGGCACCAGGGAATTGACCGCGGTCAGCCATGGATAGTTCCAGGGCGCCACGAGGAACACCACACCGAGCGGCTCCCTTCGAATGAATCGCGTGAACCCGTCGCGAGCTTCCATCTCGATGTCGGCCAGCGCCTCGGGTGCGAGGTCGATCATGGTCCGACCTCGAAGGAGCCAGCCACCCGCCTCGCCTGCGCCGTCGCGAATGGGTCGGCCCATCTGCATGGTGAGCTCGTAGGACACGGCATCCGTATCCTTCACCGCGAGCTCCACGAAAGCGCGGACCAAGGCGGACCGATCGGCAAGCGGGACGTTCTGCCAGCTCCGGAACGCTTCGCCCGCCCGAGCGAGCGTTCGCTCAATCGTATTGGCGTCGTCGAAAACGCGCTCGAAGACCACGCTTCCGTCTACCGGAGAGATGGTCCGAAAGTCGTCCGCCATGGGCGATAGCCTTTCCCAGCGGCGGCGCGCCGTCAATCCGGGCTTGCACATCGTCTATTCGCAGGCCACCACCTGGCGATGACCATGTCTACCCTCGACGGCAAGGTGCTCGTCACCGGTGCCAGCGGCTTCATCGGAAGTCGGCTTCGGGACGCGCTGATTGCATCGGGCTGCGACGTCGTATCGGTCAGGCGCTCCGGCTCACCTGCGTCGAACGCGGGGCGATCGGTAGAGGCCGACTACGGCCAAGTCGCAGAGCTCGAGCGGATCATCGGCGCCGAGAAGCCGGATTACGTGTTGCACGTCGCCGGTGTGACCAAGGGCAGCACATACGAGGATTTCCGTCGCGGCAACGTCATGCCCACGAGAAATCTGATCACGGCCGTTCGTCGCGAGCATCCCATGACGAAACGTTTCGTTCTGCTGTCGTCGATTGCCGCCTACGGCCCCTCGGCCACCTTGGTCCCCCACCGCGAGCAAGATCCACCTCGTCCGGTCGAGCACTACGGGGAAAGCAAGCTCGAAGCAGAGCGGATCGTCGAAGAGGAATCGGCTGGGGTGCGGTGGACGATCTTGCGTCCGTCGGCCGTGTATGGCCCGGGCGACGTCGATTATTTCAATCTCTTCCAAAGCGCAGCGCTCGGCTGGAATTTCCATTTCGGGAACCGTGATCGCTGCATGTCGATGATTTATGTAGACGACTGTGTGCGAGGGGTTATCGAAGCGGCTCGGCACGAAGGCACCGTGCGGAAGGGCTACTTCCTCACCAGTGACGAGCAGGTGACTTGGGAGCAGTTTCAGTCCGAGATTCTTCGCGCGGTCGCCCGGCCGGTACGCACTCTGGACTTGCCGGAGCAAGTGATGACTCTGGCCGCGATCGGTGGCGAGATCGCAACGCAGATAGATAGGGAGCCTCGGCTTCTCAACATGCAAAAAGCCAGGATGGCGTCTCAGCAGGCCTGGACCTGCTCGGCCGATGCGGCGCGGCGAGATTTCGGTTTCGATCCACGAGTGAGCCTCGCCGAAGGCGTTCGTCGGACGCACGAATGGTATGCGGCGAACGATTGGTACTTCAGCCTGGACCCGAAGGAGCTGCTGTCGCCCCGGTCACTCCGCCGCTTGGTCCGCCGGCTCCGAAGCAGACGGGGATAGCTTTCGCAAGAGGTTTTGTCCCGTCGTGGTGATCGCGTCGTAGAGGTATCTCGCTTTGGGCTCGACCCGTTCGAGATGCCGCTCGAGGATCTCTGCGCGTTCCGGATGCTTCTTTGCCTGTTCCAGCAGTAGCTCGGCGATGGCCGTGTAGCCGAGAAGCTGAATCAACCGCTCGGCGTGGAGCATCGCGTATGCGAAGTCACGCTTCGGATCCCAGTTCTTCGTGAGCTCCGCAGACCATTCGTGGAGCGGCTTGCCCCGAAGGCCCTTCATCTTGTTCCCGGCCGTCTTGAGGACCAGGTGTTGCTGGGCTCCATAGGAGAGCGTCTGGAGCTGGGCGACGCGCCGCTCGAGCGAATCGCGGCTCGAAAGCGAGCGCCAGCGCGCCTGAGCCATGCGTCGCATGAAGGCCTGCGGATTCTTGATGATTCCGCCGAGCGCGTCCTTCATGGCCATGAGCGCCTGGATCTGGCTCGTGCCTTCGTAGATTGGCATCACCAAAGCATCTCGAAGCAGCTTCTCCGGCAGGTACTCGGTGATGTAGCCGTTGCCGCCATGGATCTGAAGGGCCAGGCGGGCGTGCGAGACCGCATTCTCGGCGCCGAAGTACTTGAGCAGCGGCGTCAGGCGCCGCGCCTTCTTCTGGTGCCGCTTCATCAGCCGCTCGAGCCGTGTTCGCTCGGAATCGTCCAGATCTCCATGGCGGATTGCCAGGGCGATCTTCTGGGTCATTTCCTCGTGAAAGCCAGCAGCGACCGCCATCGCGCGAACGCCTTGGATCTCGGTCTTAATAGTTTCGAGATAGTCCGCGATCATCTCGTGGCGATGGATCGGCTTGCCCATCGAGGCGCGTTCCGCCGCGTACCCCGCTGCTGTCCGGTATGCCGCCTCACTCAAGCCGATGCATTCGAACCCGACCCCGACCCTGGCGTTGTTCATCAAGGTCAGCATGTATTTGAAGCCTTCGCCCCGCTTGCCAATCAGCTGTGCAGGCGCTTCGTCGAAGACGAGCCCGCAAGTCGCCGACCCGTGATGACCGAGCTTTTCTTCGACACGACTGAGCTGCACGATCCGCTTTCGATTGCCCGCGTCGTCCTCTTCGTAGGTCGGCACCAGGAACATCGACAGACCGTTGAGGCCGCTCATCGGGTCCTTCGGGTCGTGCTCCTCGGTGCGCGCGATGACGAAGTGGTATTTCCCGTGCCCCGAAGTGATGAAGATCTTCTCGCCGGTCACGAACCAGTTGCCATCCGCGTCTTGCTCGCCAATCGTCCGGAGCGCGGCCATGTCCGAGCCGGCATCGGGCTCGGTGATGTCCATGCATCCCCACGACCGACCTGTGGCGATTTCCTTGATCTCCTTTTCCCACCGCGTCTTCACGATGCGTCCCGTCTTTGGATCGATTTCGGAGCTTCCCTCTAGTGCGGAAAACACCAGCATCGCCATGGCCATGCCCGCGTGAAACCCGTGGTGCGCCATGGCGGAAACGTCGGCTCTCGCCATCAGCTCGCTATTCAAGAAGTAGAGCAACATCGGCGCGTTCATCCCGCCGAGCTCGCGCGGAACCGGGAGGCCATGCAGATCGAGGTCCCGGATCTTTTCGAAGATGCCGGCAAGCCGCTCTGAAAAAACGACCTCGCCATCGACGAGCTCGACGCCTTCGTCGTCGATTTGTTTTTCGTAGGGCTTTATCTCCTCAGCCACGAACTGACCGAACATCTCGACGATGTC
Organism: Myxococcales bacterium SG8_38; assembly: GCA_001303415.1. Taxonomy (GTDB): domain Bacteria; phylum Myxococcota_A; class Polyangia; order Polyangiales; family Houyiibacteriaceae; genus SG8-38. Next base: position 12,264 of record LJTN01000001.1, on the reverse strand, counting down.
GCGATAGAAGGCGACGGCTTCCTCGGTGCTGCTGAAGCCCTCGCCCTCGGCATCGACGAAGTCGTGCTCGGTGATGCGTACGAGGGAATCCCAGTCGATGCCCTTGTCGAAATAGTATTGAAGATCGTCGTTGTCTTTGAAGAAGTTGGCCATGGTTACCTCTTGCCTTCGTCGTCTGTGTAGAGACTTGATCGCGCAACGCGAATGAGCTCGCGAGCATGACGTTTGCGCGTGCCGCCTCGCGCTGGGTGTGCCGGCAGAATCACTTGCAGGGTGTCTATGACGGCGGTTCCCGCGACCGCCATGGTGATCACCTCGACGGCGTAGGCCTGCGGATCGACATCGGCCCGCACCAAGCCTTGCTCCTTGGCGCGCTCGAGCTGAGCTCCGAGGAGCTGGATCCATGGCTTGACGAACTCGCCGAGCATGGCCTGCATGTGCGAGGGCCTGTCGAGAGTCTCCCTGAGAAACAGCCTTGCCCGATCCGGGTCCTCGATGAAGAACTCTGTCAGCGCTTCCATCGTGGCGTCGAAGCGTTCCTCCGTCGAGGCTTTCAAGAGCAGCCCCGGTAGAACCGCATTCCAATGCGCCAGCATCTCGGCAAGCACGTTTTCGCGAAGCTCGTCCTTCGATCGGAAGTGATAGAGCAGGCTCGGCTTCCGGATGCCGACGGCGTCGGCGATCTGCTGCACCGACGTCCCATCGTACCCCTGCTCCGCGAAGAGGCGGGTCGCCTGCGTCAGAATCTCGCTCCGAACGTCCATCTGCCTACCAACTGGTCGTTGGATCTCTACCAAATGGTAGACAAAATGCAAGCGGGGCCCCAGAAGAGGCCCATCCCGGGCCTCATTTGGGTGTCGGGGGCTGCGGCCGGTATCGTTACTACATGCGGTTCATCTTCTTGGTATTGGGATGCGCCTCTTTTGGGGCTCTGGGGTGCAGCGGGGGACAGTCGGCAGGGCAGCCCACCGTGGCTGGGACGCAGGCGTCGTTGATCTCCTACGACGAGGCCATGCAAAAGCCGGTCGTGATGGGCGACGTCACCAAGAAATGCCGTGAGAAGCAGCTACGGGACGACCAAGTCGTCGCCGAGCTGGATGCGCACCTCGATGAGATGTATCGCGAATGCGTGCTCAGCGAGGCCCGGCGCACGAAAGTCCCGAGCACCGTCACCATCGACGTCGCGATCCTCGGAGACGGCTCCGTCCAAGGCGCAACGGTCTCGCCGGGAACCCAGCGCTTCCGCAGATGCATCGGCGGAATAGTCGAGAAAATTCGTTTTCCGAAGTTCGCTGCCCCTCGAATGGGCGCTCGCTATCAGTTCCATACCAGCTGATGCAGGTTAGGGTCCCGGCACGCTGCGCGAGCGAGACGCGCCGCCGTCCTCAGATGGATTCGCGCACCCCTATGAAACGAATCACGCTCGCCAAGCCGTCGTGGTACTTGCCTTCACGAATCTCGGTCTCGATCTGTTGAAGACGTAGAGCCCTCAGACCGGCAAAGTCTTCGGCGAGCTCGTCGATCGCGTACAGAAGCGCTTCGGTTGGGGGGCCTCCAGTGCCGTACCGGAGCTGTTCCTTGCTATATGCTTCGACGATCATCGCCCCGCCAGGGGCGAGCGCGGTCGCGAGCCGCCGATGAACGCTTCTTCGCTCCCTTTCGTGAAGGTGCGCGAAGATCATTGCAACTGCGTCATAGGACGCAGGCTCGATGTGAGCGGTTTGGTAGTCCGCGATTTGGTAGTCGATGTGGACCCCGTGTCGCTGCGCGAGCCGAAGTGCCTTGTCGCGCCCTACCGCGCTGATGTCGAACGCATCCACGACCCAGCCCCGACGCGCTGCATAGACGGCGTTGCGCCCCTCCCCCTCGGCGGGCAGAAGTATCCGGCCAGATTTGGGAAGTGAATCCAAGGTCACCTGGAAGAACACGTTGGGCTCTTCGCCATAGGCGTAGCCTTCCTGACCGTATCGCTCGTCCCACATCTCTTTCATCGGACGTCCTCTCGAGGCCGACCGAAGCATGCAACCTCGCTGTTTTCAAGGGAAGGGGGCGAAATGCACGATTCGCTCATCGATCTCGCTTGCCATTCGTGAGCCCGTGCGGTCTGCTTCTCGCCATCAGGAGGATGGGCCATGACCACTGGAATCGAAGAAATCGATCAAGAGATGTTGACGACGATCAAGCGGCACGCCGGGCTGGGAATGGCCGTCGGCATCTTGACCGTCATCGTCGGCTTCCTGGCGCTCGTCGCACCGCTTGTCGCGGGGCTGTCGATCGCGATCGCAGTCGGCGTGCTCTTGCTCGTGGCGGGCGTATCGAGGTTGTTCCTCGCATTCAGAATGGGCTCGTTCGGACACGGATTGCTGGTCTTCGTGATCGGCCTGCTTTCGATCGTCGCAGGCGGCTACATGTTGGCGCGGCCCGGAATGGCCCTGGCGACGCTCACGCTTTTCCTGGCGGCCTATTTTCTGGTGGAAGGCGTCTTCGAGATCATCTGGGCATTTCGGTTGCGTCCCATCAAGGGTTGGGGATGGACGCTATTCAGCGGCGTCGTGGCGCTCGCGTTGGGAATCATGATTTGGCGGCAGTTCCCGGTTTCGGGGGTCTGGGCAGTCGGCACCCTGGTCGGCATCAGCATGATCTTCGGAGGCGCCTCCTTGGCATCGGTCTGCGGCGCTGCCCGTAGCGCGGCAAAGGAAGCGCAGGCAGCTTGAGCTCGAAGCGCCGGCTCGGTGCATGGTAGAATGTGGCGATGTCGCGCTTGGATGAAGCATTTCGCCGTTTCGACGAGGCCAACGCCGAGGATCCCAATCGTGAAATCGTGAACGGTGAGGCATTGCCGAAGGAGCTGGTCTACGGCCGCCGCATGTCGGAGCGACTCGATGCCTTCGCCCCCGACGCCCGCGAGACCGTCAAGCTCGCGGCACGCGCACAGCACATTCGTCGCTGGAAAGTGCCTCGGGAAAGCTATCCGGAGGGAAGGGCGGGATATCTCAAGTGGCGGACCGATCTGTACAAACGCCATGGAGACATCGCAGGCCGGATCATGAAAGAAGTGGGCTACGACGATCACACCATCGAGCGCGTGCAGACGCTTCTGCGTAAGCGCGGCTTGAAAACAGATCCGGACGTTCAACTCCTCGAGGACGTGATTTGTCTCGTGTTTCTCGAGCACTATTTTCACGACTTCGCCTCGAAGCACGATGAGGCAAAGCTCATCCCCATCGTGCAAAAAACGTGGAACAAGATGACCGACGAGGGGCATCGGGCCGCGCTTGCCCTCGACTATGCGCCCAGTGACCTGGCGATCATCGAGAAGGCGTCGAAGAGTCCCTAGACTGGGGGGATCGAATAGGTCACCGTCGCGTGCGCAACGGGGTCATTTCCGTCCTCCGAGTACATGGTGACCTGGCCCACGGCAAGCCGCTTGCCGAGCTTGAGCATCTCGGCCTCCGCAACGATGTCTCCGAGCTTTGGGGCACGCAGAAAGTTGATGTTGAGGCTCGTCGTGAGCGCGAGGGCGACCGGCCCGATCATTCCGAGAAGCAGATAGTACATCGCCGTATCGGCAAGGGTCATCAAGGTGGGGCCGGAGACCGTGTCGCCGGGGCGCAAGTATCGATTCGTGACTTCCAGTCGAATGCGCAAGAAGCCGTCGCGCAGCTCCTCGATCTCGATGGGCATTCGAGCTTGCGGAAAGGACTCCCTCATGAAGTCCTTGATCTCCTCTGCAGTCATCACGAGCATCAGAGCTGAAGGCGTCCTTCCTTGATGTCGACCCAACGTTCCGGCGTGAGGCGTTCGTAACCTCCGCTCGTGCGTACGTACAATGGATCTTCGACGGAGGAGGGGTCGACGCCCTGCTTCTGCAGCTCGTTCTTCCGAACCTTGAACGTGGCCGTCTTGGCCAAGCCGCTCATCACCCGCACGAATCGGGGTTGCGCGTACGGGGGAAGCTCGGACACTGCACGCCAGAAGCGATCCGGGTCGAACTCGCCCAAAGGAACCACCGCCGCCAGCCCGGCTCTTCCTTCCATGTTCGGAACGGGGATGCCGATGATCGTCGCCTCTTCGATGCCATCGTTGTGGGCGATTACATCCGCGACCTCGGCCGTCGACACGTTCTCGCCCTTCCATCGAAACGTATCTCCGATGCGATCGACGAAATAATAGAACCCGTCTTCGTCGTATCGGAGCAGATCGCCTGAGCGGAAGTACTCATCCCCCGTCTTGAAGACGTCGCGAAGAAGCTTCCGTTTGGTTGCGTCTTCGTCCGTGTAGCCCCGGTACTCGAGTCCCGCAGTGGAAACCTTCGGCACCCGAATGAGCAACTCGCCCGCCTCGCCCGGGTCGCAAGGAATACAGAAGCCACGGTCATCGCGTATGTGCTCGTCGCGATCGATGTCGTAGCGAGCGAGCCGCATCCAGCCGGCAAGACCACCGAGCGGCACGCGGCCCACCGACCCCTCTCTGCCGCTCAGGTTGGCGATGAAGCCGGGCGCCTCCGTTGCGCCATAGAACTCGCGTACGTGCTCGATGCCAAACCGAGACTTGAAACGCGGCCAGATGTCGGGACGAAGACCATTGCCGACGGCGACCCGTACTGGATTGGGCAGCTCCTTCGGATGCGGCGGCGAGTTGACGAGATAGCGGCACAGCTCGCCGATGTAGAGGATCGCGGTCGCGTGGTATCGATGCACGTCGTCCCAGAAGGCGCTCGCGCTGAACGATTCGCGGATCGCCACCGGCACGCGCGAGGTGATGGCGGCCGCCACCCCCAAGAGGAAGCCGCTTGCATGATAGAGGGGAAGCACGCAGTAGAGCTTGTCATCTGGACGGAACTCGTACATGAGCGGCCCGAATCCGGCGCCGGCCAAAATGGCGCGCGCATGAGAGATGCGGCAGGGCTTGGGGAGGCCCGTGGTGCCCGAAGTGTAGATGTAGATGAAGTCGTCTTCGGCCCGAACCGGTGCAGGTGGGTAGGGGACAGTGGGTGCGTTGCCGAGAAATCGCGCGTAGGGATCGTCGTCGAACACCAAGATGCGATCGAGCGACCGACAGACCTCTTCGCAATCCCGCAAGGCCGGCTCTAGCGTGTGGCTCACCAGAACGACCCTGGCTTTCGACGCTTCGATGGCGTGCGAGAGGGGACGCCCTCGGAGGTTGGTGTTGATCAGCGCGGCGGTCGCGCCAACGCGTGAGATCCCCAGCACCGCCGCGATGTAAAACGGCGAGCTCTCTGCAAGCACCGCGACCACCTCACCTTGCTTCACCCCAGCGCCGGCGAGCGTGTGAGCCATGCGTGAGGTCGTGCTCGCGACCTCCGACCAAGTCAGATGCTCCCCATCCATTTCGAACGCGAGGTCGTGCGGCGCAGCCTCGGCATTGCGAAGCGCCACCTCCAGCAAGCTCTCGACCCGCTTTAGCTTCGTGCGTAAGAGCCATGGAAGCGTTCCGCGCAACGCGCGGGGTCCTACGCGAAGCTCTGCAGCGACGGAGGATCGCCAGAACGGAGACGCAAGGCGTCGAAACATGTCGGGAAGTGTACGCAGCGCCGGACTAGATTCGAGCCCTTTTTTCGACCTGCTGTGTTACAAAGATCGGCCCGTGCCGACGTGGACCGACATCAGGGATCACGCGAGGTCCAGCTACAAGTTGGCCGAGGAGCACGAGCACGGCTTCAAGGTCGTATTCGAGTATCCGGGAGGCCGGCTCCAGGCCGTGATCGTGACCCACTATCACGCAATGGGCCGTGCCTGGGTCGATTTTTCGTCGGCGTGTTGCCGGGTCGGGCGACTGGAGCCGACCGCGGCGTTGCAACAAAGCTTCAACCTCGCCGTCGGCTCTCTGTGCTTGGATGGCGATGTCTACGTCGTGCGCCACACGGTCCTCCTGAACGAGTTTCAGCTCGCGGATCTCGAGCTTTTCATGCATGCGGTCGCGCGCGCTGCAGACCAGATCGAGCAAGCGCTTCCCATGTACGAGCCCGCGTCCGAGCCCGCGCTCGACGCGGAGGAGGAGCTAGCCTGAAATGCCGTTTGCGGTCGAGCTCTCGGGCCTCTTCGGCGTGTTCATGGTCCTGGTGGGGGCCTGGGGACTTCTCGCACCCCTGCGTCTGACCGAGCTCATCCAGCGGTTTGCTACCAAGAGCGGCCTGTTCGTAGCGGTGGCCATCCGTTTGCTGCTGGGTCTCCTCCTGTGGTTTGCGGCGCCACAGTCGCGTGCTCCTCTCTTGCTTCAAGTGCTGGCGCTGCTCGCCGTCCTCGCGGCAGTCACGCTCCCCTTCGTCGGGGTCGACCGCTACAAAGCCCTCATCGAATGGTGGACGAGGCTCTCCACCGGAAACCAGCGGCTCTGGAGCCTCCTGGCAGTGCTGTTCGGCGCGACGATCCTCTGGGCTTTGTTGCCGACTGCGACCTGATTCGCCCGACGGCGCAAAGGCGCGTCGAACACGATCAGAAACCGGTACCGCCGAGGCGATCACGGTCGCCCCGATAGATGAAGCCGACGAAAGGCTCCATCCACCACTGCGTGCGTTCGAAGAATCTGCCTTTGCCGCTCATCGAGTACTGGAAGCCCACGTCGAGGTACATCGCTCTTTTGAGATGGATGGCCAATCCCGCCTTGCCCGTGAAGCCCGGCGCGAACTGTCCGCGACCGTCTTCGCGGCAATAGTACCAGCCACAGCCGGCGCCGAGCGGCTCGAAGCTCCAGATGTTCGCGTCGAACGCACCGGTGACGTACGGGAGCACGGCGTCTATGATGGGAACCTGAAAGCGCACCTCGGGCGAGAAGAACAACCGCACCAGGGGCTCGTTCCCCAAGCGTTTGAACACGTTGGGGATGTCGTTGGTATCGATCCGGTTCCATTGAAAGCCGAGCCCGAAACCGAAGACGAACCACTCGAGATCGAAGCCTCCCCAACCCATGATACTCGCGCCCGGCCTCACGATGCTTCGATCGACGTCCAAGAACACCGGGACTCCCAACTTGACTCCGCCCTGGAACCGCATGTTCACTCGGCCTTCCTGCGCCATTCCGCTCGACGCGGAGGCAAGAACCATCAAGCCCAGCAACGCAACCAGCCCCGTGCGTCTCATCGATTCTCCAACGAATGTCGTGCATGGGCTGCAAGCCAGCTGCGGTAGTTGCGATAGCCGATCTCGCCGTAGCGTTCTTCTATCCACTCTGCGAGGGCGTTCATCGCGGCTGGAGACATGGGCGCCCCGGCGGCTGCATCCTTCGCCACGGCTTCGGTGCGGGCGGATGAGCCGCCCGGGATCTCTTCCGGCTCGTCGCCTACGCCGAGATACGCTGCGACGACATTCTCGACGATTTCGACAGCGTTGGCGCGGCTGTCTTTGATGTTTCCTTTACCCGTGAGCACGTTGCCCAACCCGAACACGCCTGGAAGGCCGTGCACCTCGCCGGTTTCCCAACTCTCGAAATAGTACAGCTCGCCTTGGACCGGAATGCCCGCAATGGGTCTTGGAACGCTGCCAATCGAGCTGATCACCATCGTGGCGTGCACGTCGAGCTCGGATCCCTCGACCGGGCGGACGCGTCCCTCGACCACCTCGGTCTTTTGAAAGCGAATCCCGGCGAGCCGTCCATCCTCGACGATCGTGGCGACGGGAAGACAGAGCGGCTCGAACTTAACGAAGTACTTACGCATGACCCGCTCCATGATCTTGACGCGAGCCGCTTGGAGCTTGGTCAGCTGCTCCGGCGTGGGATCATCGGCGCTTGCCAGTGGCATGTCTTCCATCCGGCGTCTGTAGTAGAGGGTGCACCCCTGCACGCCGAGCTCGTCGACGGTGAGGCCATGCGCCTCGAGGGTCTTTGGAATGCCCTTGATCTCCATTTCGACGATGTCGACGTCGATCCCCCGCGCGCGCAGGGCTCGGGCGTAGAGCTCCAGGTTCACGATCTTCACCACGTCGATCGACGCCAGCCCGCCGCCCACTACGATGACGTCGTCTGGGATCTCGAAGACCGGTCCATCGTAGCCGTCGTCGTGATAGTGATTGAACCAGTAGACGAGCTCGTTCTGGTACACCAAGCCGCGGCGGACATACTGGTGCGCCCCTTCTACCGGAAGCGGGCGGTCACGCCATGCGCCGTTCGCGAGGATGATCGCGCTGAATCCCATCTCGCGATAGAGCTCGTCCCACGGCAAGTCCCGGCCGACCTCGGTTCTCGGGACGAAGATCACCCCGTCCCGCAGAAGGTTCTCGTCGATCCGACGGTATTCCTTTTCTCTCAGTTTTTCGTGCCAGCGTGGGAGGCCGTCTTCGATCTTGCCGTAGGGACGCGCGCCCTGCTCGAACACCACTGCGAGCGCGCCTTTGTCGGCACAGATTGCAGCCGCTTCGGAGCCGGCGACGGCTCCCCCAATGATCGCCACCACCGGTTTTGGCTCGGTGGCGTCCTTCAAAGCTTGGAGCTCGTCCACGAGGCGGGTCTAACCTGATTCGGCGAACGGAACAACCGATACGCTACATGAACCGAGAGGTGCCGCTGACCCCGGTGCTCCTGAGGTCGTCGCTGAACTGATACCGAGGATCGAGCAGGTCGTTGATCCGGTTCATGACGAGGTCCACCGCTCCCTGAAACTTCGCTCGGTGCTCGTGCTCGGCCTCTGCCGTGAACGGCGCATACGGCTCGTCGATGTGGAATTCCGAAAGCTCTTCGTAAGGTATCGGCGGGCCGATACGATAGACGATGGTGCCCGCCTTACCGATGGGCAAAGAGCCCGTGTAGACCAGGTCGCAACCGTTGCAGCCTACCGGGACGATGGTCTTCTCGTACCGCAGCGCGATCTCCATCATCCCGATTCTGCCCCTCGGAAGACGGATCGATCTCGTGCCCTGTGGAAACACGAGCAGATCCAGACCGAGCTCGAAGGAACGCTCGTTGAGGCGGACGAACTCGGCCATCATCTCGTTGAATACACGGTTGATCCCTTGTGCATAGGAACAGCGGTCGGGATCGAAGTCGACGCCGAGGATGTTGCGTTTCTTCTCGAAGAGCTCGGTTGGAATTGCCGAAACGTCGACGGTGCTCGAATCTCGGTCGGGATCGACTTCGTAATTCACGAGCGCCCGAAGCGTGTCGTACTCGGCTTCGGTGGAACGTCGTCCAATGGTCAGGCTGAAGTCCTTGGTGATGACGTAGCCACGGGAGACCGTCGGGAGATTGCTCGTCAGCTCCATGAACGTCGCCACGATCGGTTGCTCGTAGTACTTGCCCTTCACCCATACCGTCATGTAGCGATCTTCGAGCTTCCACATCTTGTACATGAAGGGGAAGTAGTTGAACCGGTCGGTGTGATTCATTGCAAAGATGACCGGCTCCTCAGGCACGTTTTCGAGGCCTTCGAGTCGGATGTCGATGCCGGGGAGGAGGTTGTAGTTCGGCGTGAGCACCGCATGTCCAAAGATCACTTGGCCGATCGGTCGCTTCATGAGCCGAATGCGCTTGAGTCGAGGCAGATCGAGCATCGGTGGGCTACGATGTGCTCAAAAGCGCTGGGCTTGTCAATTGGGAAGCCGGAGCCGTTGAGCCACGAGGGTTGCCATCGCCATGATCGTGACTTGAGGATTGACCCCGACCGCGGTGGGAAAGAGGCTGGCGTCCGCGACGTAGCAACCGGGAAGATCCCAGAGCTCGCCGCTCATGTTCACGACGGAGTCACGCGGATCGCTGCCCATGCGGCAAGTGCCCATCATGTGCACCGTGAAGAGCTCGATGGTGCTTCGGGAGCGCTGCGTGCGCTCGATCTCGGCCAAGTCGTCGACGTCGTTCGCGACGTGAAAGTTGCTGAATGGCAGAATCACCTTTTCGGCGCCCATTTCGAAGTGAAGCGTGGCCAGGTAGCGCACCCCGCGGAGAAACCGCTCGTGATCGTATGGGGTGATGCTGTATTTCGCCAAGGGAGCGCCGAGGCAGCGGCTCACACTGCCGGCATGGGAATCTTCGACGAGCACGCCGGTCATCGCCATGGCGTTGTAGCGCTTCATCAGCTCGAGCGCCTCGTCGCCGAGGAATGGAATCTGCGCCGCCGCCGTTCCCGGCGGAACGGCGTTTTCGGCCATCAAGATTCCTTCGTCTCGAAACTCGCGGATCTGGCCGCCCTGGCTCACGCCCTGCCACGCATAGATGTCGTGCGGGTAGATTGCGAGCACCTTGGTGTTGGGATGACAAAGAAAGTTCTTGCCGAGCTGCCTGCTGGGCCGTCCCAGGCGATGTCGCAGAAGCAAGAACGGCGTCTGAATGGCCCCGCAAGCGACGACGACCGCCTTTGCCCGCACCCGCACCTCGACGTCTTCCTCGCGGGTCCGCGGATTGATTCCACTACCCAGCACGCCGACACATCGGCCGTTCTCGATCCAAAGCCGGTTTGCCCGGACCTCGGTGAGACACCGGGCGCCGCGCGATAGCGCCCGAGGCAGGTAGCTGACCAACGTCGACTGCTTGGCGCCCGTCGGGCACCCGGTGAGACATTGGTTCGACCCCACACAACGGTCTTGCGCCCGGCGGTTCGGCTCGTACCGCCAACCAAGTCGTCGTGCGCCCCGTTCGAGAAGACGGCTGTCTTCGCCGATCGAGGAGGGATGCTGCGGCTTCGCGTGGATCCGTTGTTCGACCCGGTCGAACACGGGCTCCATCGCCTTGGGTCCGAGATCGGGCTGTCCGGTGAGCCGGGCCCACTGCATGAGCACCTGCTCGGGCGGTCGCCACGTCATTCCCCCGTTGACCACCGTGCCTCCGCCCACGCATCGGCCTTCCGCGTAGGGAATCGGGGGTCGTCCCATGATGATGGTGCCGCCGGCGTCTCGGAAGAGACGCGGAAGCGATTCGGTCAGGTATGGATTGAAGCTCGAAGTAGGATGGTATCCACCTTCCTCCACGAAGAGAACGTCGCGACCCGCTTCGGCCAACTCGGTTCCCACCACGGCGCCCCCTGCGCCGGTGCCGATGACGGCCACCTCCGCTTCATGCGTCTCGACCTGCCGATAGTCTCGATGAGCCAGGATCGTCATGGCGCCAAAGCCGCGGGGTGATGAACCTCGTCGTCGGAGCCAGGCTCGTGGCCCTCGATCCACCGACGCCTGAGCTCGATTCGATCGGCCACGAAAGGGACAGGCGCGTACTTGATCTCTCGATGGGCGAAGTCCTGATCGAAGTAGCTCGACATGAACAGCCCCACCGGACCGTACATCAAGAGGCGGATGGGCAGCCAACGGCTCTGGGTCAACGCCACGAGGTGGCGACGCGCGACAGCGGCCGGGAGCGCCGTGAGAGGACGGAGCCCACGAAGCCGCCACAGTGGCGCCCAGTTGAGCAGGCGCATGCCCCAAAGGAACATCCTCGCAGACGAGCGCGGCATGTATCGCAGGGAGACCAACGCATGGCGGGTCACCTCTTCGAGCGTGTCCGGGGTGCGCGGGCTCTCGGGAATGATAGAGTCCGCCAGCGTGAGGAGAATTCGGCGCATCCGAGCGCCGACCTCCATCGGGGCCGCCAGGATCCAGGCATCATCGGGGTGTCGCTCGAGCACCGGACTAGCCACATTGATGCGTTCTGGCTGACTTTTCCATGGGCGGTGCTACAAAAACGGGAGCCCTGATAGTATCAAATCAGATACCCATGAGTGGCGAGCCCGGCCGACAAGACTTAGGTTGGGCCGATAACAAAAGGAGACTGAGTGGCGAAACGGAGCCAAAGAGGAAAACGAAACAAGTTCGAGCGCGAATTCGAGCCGGAAGACAAGCGCGATGACCACATCAAGCTGAGCGGTGTGGTGACCCAGGTGTTCGCGGGAGGCCAGTTCGAGGTGACGACCGACTCGGGCGCAAAGGTGCGCGCCCAGCTCTGCGGCCGGATGCGCAAGTTCAGAATTCGCGTGATCTTGGGCGACCGTGTGACCGTGGCGCTGTCTCCATACGACTTGACGCACGGCATGATCGTGTTTCGCGACAAGTAAGCCGGCCGTGTACGAAGGGGCGTTCCGCATCCTCAGAGCACTCGGCGATGGTCGATCGCGCTCGCAGGATGAGGTGGTCCGGGATGCCGGCGAGGCATCGTCGGTCGTCCGCGACGTGGTGGAGCGCTATCCGCAATGGTTCGAAGACCAGGACGGGCAAATCCGCTGCTCGGAGCGAGGCCTGGCGGCGCTCGCCCGCGAGCTCGTAGCCCGCGGTTGGCACCGAGATCTCGCCCCGGATCTCGCGGAATGGCGGGCCTTCTACGAGCGAATGG
>LJTN01000081.1 GCA_001303415.1 Myxococcales bacterium SG8_38 | reverse complement strand
CACGCCGGCAGCCATGGAAGAGAAGCAGCGCTTTGCGATTCGTGAGGGCGGCCGCACCATCGGCGCGGGCGTCATCTCCAAGATCATCGAGTAGGACCATGGCAGCCAACAAGATTCGGATTCGGCTCAAGGCTTACGATCACCGGTTGCTCGACCAATCGGCGACCGAAATCGTCGATACGGCGAAACGCACCGGTGCGCGGGTCGCGGGTCCGATTCCGCTGCCGACACGCATCAACAAGTACACGGTGCTGCGAGGACCCCACGTGGACAAGAAGTCGCGCGAGCAGTTCGAGATTCGGACTCACAAGCGGCTCCTGGACATTCTGGATCCGACACAGCAGACGCTCGACGCCCTGATGAAGCTCGACCTATCGGCGGGCGTCGACGTCGAGATCAAATCGTGAGGTGGTAGCTCCATGCCCAAGGTGAAGGTCTACAACTTGAGTGGGAAGGGCGTCGGAGAGATGGATCTCTCGGATGCCGTCTTTGCTGCTGCCGTCAACGAAAGCCTCCTCTACGACGTGCTCAAGGCTCAGCTCGCGAGTCAGCGCCAAGGCTCTGCGTCTTCGCAGACGCGAGCCGAGGTCAGCGCGACCGGGCGCAAGATGTACAAGCAGAAGGGTACTGGTAGCGCGCGACATGGCTCCAGGCGGGCGCCTACCTTCGTTGGTGGCGGCACCGTTCATGGTCCCAAGCCGCGTGATTTCGGCTATCGGCCTCCGCGGAAGATGCGGATCGGTGCGCTGAAAGGCGCCTTGAGCCTGAAGCTGCGTGACGGTCAGCTGCGTGTCGTGCAGGACTTCGAGCTCAGGGAGATCAAGACCAAGAAGCTGGTCGAAGTTCTGCAGAAGCTCGATGTCGACGGCGGTGCTCTCATCGTCGATGGGAAGGACAACGACAAGCTGCGTCTGAGCGCTCGTAACTTGCAGAAGCACTCGGTTCTGCCTCCCGAAGGCGTGAATCTGTACGACCTGCTTCGTCACGAGCATCTGGTCTTGACCCAAACGGCCGTCCAAGCCTTGGAAGCGAGGTGTCAGTGATGAACGTCGAGGACGTAATCAAGCGACCCCTGTATCTGACGGAGAAGGGCGCCAAGCTGCGTGAAGATCAGAACAAGTACACCTTCGAAGTCGATCTCGGCGCGAACAAGATGCAGATCAAGGACGCCGTCGAGGCCTTGTTCAAGGTCACGGTCGACGACGTGCATACCTTGGTGATGCGTGGTCACATGCGCCGCATGGGGCGTGGCTACGCAAAAACCCGTAACTGGAAGAAGGCGATCGTCACGGTCCGCGAGGGCGAAACGATCGACTTCTTCGAGGGCGTCTAATCATGCCAATTCGCAAGTTCAAACCCACGTCGCCGTCTCGCCGCTTCTACGAAGCACCCGACTTCGAAATGATCACCAGCGCGACGCCCGAGAAGAAGCTCCTCGAGGCGAAGCTCCAGACCGGGGGCCGCAACAACCAAGGGCGCATCACTTCGCGGTTCCGAGGTGGTGGTCACAAGAAGCGGTACCGCAAGATCGACTTCAAGCGGAGCAAGATTGGCGTGCCGGCAACGGTCAAGGCCATCGAGTACGATCCGAACCGGTCCGCTCGCATCGCGCTGCTGCACTACGCAGATGGCGAGAAGGCCTACATTTTGGCGCCCGATGGGCTCCAGGTCGGCAACCAAGTGCTTTCATCGAGGAACGCGGACGTGAAGCCCGGCAACGCGATGCCGCTTCGGCACATGCCGCTCGGGACGATGATCCACAACATCGAGCTCAAGATCGGCAAGGGCGCCCAGCTCGTGCGCTCTGCCGGGACCGCCGCCCAGCTGATGGCCAAGGACGGCAACTACGCCCAGGTGCGCCTTCCCTCAGGCGAGGTTCGGATGGTGCACCTCAACTGTCGCGCAACGGTCGGGCAGGTCAGCAACGCCCAGCACGCCCGCTTGTCTCTAGGCAAGGCCGGCCGCAAGCGCTGGCTCGGACGCCGGCCCCACAACCGCGGCACCACCATGAACCCGGTCGACCATCCGATGGGTGGTGGCGAGGGCCGAACTTCGGGCGGACGTCATCCGTGCTCGCCCTGGGGGCAGCTCGCCAAAGGCCTCAAGACCAGAAACAACAAGGCGACCGACAAGTACATCGTTCGCCGTCGGAAGCAGAAGTAATGGCGCGTTCAGTAAAAAAGGGTCCGTTCATCGACGATCATCTCGAGAAGAAGATCGAAGCGGCGAACAAATCCGGCGACAAGAAGATGATCCGTACTTGGTCGCGTCGTTCGACAGTCACTCCCGATTTCGTGGGGCATACCTTTGCCGTTCACAACGGACGTAAGTTCGTCACGGTCTTCGTCACCGAGAACATGGTCGGGCACAAGCTCGGCGAGTTCGCACCCACCCGCACGTTCGGCGGTCACGCGTCGGACAAGAAGGGTGGCCGCAAGGTCAACCCGCAGACAGGCAAGAAGTAGTCATGGAAGCGGTCGCAAAGGCACGGTTTCAGAGGATTTCACCTCGCAAGGCGCGGGTGGTGCTCAACATGGTGCGTGGCAAGAGCGTGGCCGAAGCGCTCAGCGAGCTTCGCTTCACGACCAAGTCGGCGGCTCCAATCGTCGCGAAGGTCATCGGAAGCGCCATCGCCAACGCAAAGCAGAAGAACGAAGAGATCAACTTGGATGCTCTCTTCGTGAAGACCGCGTTCGCGGACATGGCGCCAAACCAGCACATGCGGCGCTGGCGGCCGCGTGCGCAAGGCCGTGCAACGCGTGTCGTCAAGGGTATGAGTCACATCACCGTCGTCGTGAGCGACGGGGAAGAGAGCTGAACCGTGGGTCAGAAAGTACATCCGTATGGTTTCCGTCTGGGCGTCGTGAAGACGTGGAAATCCAAGTGGTACGAGGACAAGAACTACGCCAAGTGGCTTCATGAAGACTTGAGGCTCAAGAACGCGATTAGGAAGAAGTTCGCGCATGCCGGCATTGCCGACATCGAGATCGAGCGCGCCGCGAACAAGGCGAAGGTGGTCATCTACACCTCGCGCCCCGGGATCCTCATCGGAAAACGCGGAGCGGGAGTAGAGCAGCTCAAGGCAGATCTCCAGAAGCTCACGGACAACGAGCTTTTCTTGGACATCCAAGAGGTGCGCAAGGCCGAGACCAACGCGCAGCTCGTCGCGGAGAACATCGCGACCCAGCTCGAGCGCCGCGTCGCCTTTCGCCGTGCCATGAAGAAGGCAGTGCAGACGGCGATGAAATTCGGCGTGAAGGGCATTCGAGTGACGGCGTCCGGCCGGCTCGGCGGGGCCGAGATTGCGCGCACCGAGTGGTACCGCGAGGGTCGGGTGCCGCTCCACACGCTTCGTGCCGACATCGAATTCGGCGAGGTAACCGCGCACACGAAGGCTGGCACCGTCGGCATCAAGTGCTGGATTTTCAAGGGCGAACAGCTGCCGCAGCGTCCCGGCGCGGCGGCCGTTGGAGCTCGAGTCTGAGGACGAGCCATGCTTCAACCAAAGAAGACGAAATTTCGCAAACAGATGAAAGGCCGCATGCGCGGCAAGGCGTACCGAGGCTCGAAGATCTCCTTCGGGGACTTCGGTCTTCAGGCGCTCGAGCCCGGCCGCATCAGTCAGCGGCAAATCGAGGCAGCTCGTATGACGATTCAGCGTCACGTGAAGCGCCAAGGCCAGCTCTTCATTCGCATCTTCCCGGACAAGCCGATCACCAAGAAACCGCTCGAGACTCGTATGGGTAAGGGCAAGGGCAGCGTCGAGGGCTGGGTGGCCGTCGTGAAGCCTGGTCGCATGCTCTACGAGATTCAGGGTGTGTCGGAAGACCTCGCCCGGGAGGCCTTTCAGCTCGCGGCCCACAAGCTGCCGCTCAAGACGAAGTTCCGATCGAGGGAGGCCGAGCTATGAAGCCCGAAGACATCCGTGGAAACACGGTCGAAGAGCTCGCAGTTCTCGAGGGCGACCTGCGCCGCCGGCTTTGGAAGGCGCGCTTCGACAACCACACGAACCAGCTCGACGATACGAGCACGATTCAGAAACTCCGCCGGGACCTTGCCCGCGTGAAAACCATTCTCACCGAGCGTCGCGTCGAAGCGGCGAACAAGGAGTAACTGCCATGGCTGCTACTGAGTCAGGACAACAGACGCCGCCTACCAACGAGCGTGGCCGTCGTCGTCGCTTGGTCGGTCGTGTGGTCAACGAGACGCAGACCGAGGGACGAGCCAACAAGACCCTGGTCGTGGAGGTCATCCGCCACGCCCGCGACCCCTTCTACGTGAAGTACGTGAAGCGGAAGAAGAAGTTCCACGCACACGACGAAGCCAACGAGTATCGAAAGAACGACTTGGTCGAGATTCGCGCGTGCCGTCCACGCTCGAAGACGAAGCGTTGGGAAGTGGTGCGCCTCATCGAGAGGCCGCCGGAGGTTTGAACGATGATCCAGACAGAAACACAGCTGGATGTGGCCGACAACAGTGGCGCCAAACGCGTCGCGTGCATCAAGGTGCTTGGTGGTTCGCGGCGCCGCTACGCCGGCTTGGGCGACGTAATCGTCGTCTCCATCAAGGAGGCTTTGCCGACCGCGCGCGTCAAGAAGGGCGACGTCGCCCGGGCTGTAGTCGTTCGGACCAAGCGCGAGTACCAGCGCCCCGATGGGACTTACATCAAGTTCGACACCAACAGCGCCGTGCTGATTACCAAGGACAACGAGCCCATCGGAACCCGCATTTTCGGGCCGGTGGCGCGCGAGCTGCGTGCGAAGCGTTTCATGAAGATCGTCTCGCTCGCGCCGGAGGTGGTGTGATGCCTGCCCGCATCAAGAAGGGTGACCTGGTGCAGGTGATCGCAGGTAAGGACAAGGGCGAGAAGGGTCGCGTCTTGCAGATGGTTGGATCGGATCTCGTCCTCGTGGAGGGCGTCAACCGAGCGAAGCGCCACCAGAGCCCGAAGCGTTTCCGCGAGGCTGGCATCATCGAAAAGGAGATGCCGATCCACGCGTCCAACGTGATGCTGGTCGACCCGAAGACCGATGAACGCACGCGAGTTCGCATCGAAGCGGACAAGAAGGAGCCGGACAAGCGCGTTCGCGTTTCCGTGAAGAGCGGCGCAGTCCTTGATTGAGGTTGTCATGAGTGACTACGAACCCCGACTCAAAAAGAAGTACAGAGAAGAGGTCGTCCCTCAGCTGATGAAGGACTTCGGCTTCAAGAACGTGATGCAGGTGCCGAAGCTGGATCGCATCGTGGTCAACATGGGTCTCGGAGAAGCCGTCCAGAATGCCAAGCTGGTCGAAGCGGCTACCGAGGAGCTCACGGCGATCACCGGACGCAAGCCTGTCGTCACCCGCGCCAAGAAGTCGATTGCCAGCTTCAAATTGCGAGAGGGCATGCCCATCGGCGTGATGGTGACGCTTCGTCGCGAGCAGATGTACGACTTCTTGGATCGCCTGGTGTCGCTCGCCTTGCCGCGAACGCGGGACTTCAAGGGCATCAGCCCCAAGGCCTTCGACGGCCGGGGCAACTACACGCTCGGCATCCGCGAGCAGATCATTTTCCCGGAGATCAACTACGACAGGATCGAACGGATCAAGGGCATGAACGTGACCTTCGTCACGACGGCTGAAACTGATGAACAGGGGCGCGCCTTGCTGAAGTCGCTCGGCATGCCCTTCAGGAGCTAGAGGAAGCAGATGGCTAGTAAGAGAGCATTTGCCAAGATGGAAAAGACACCGAAGTTCTCGGTGAGGCACCGGAACCGGTGCAAGGTCTGCGGCCGGCCCCGCGGCTACTATCGAAAGTTCGAGATGTGCCGCATTTGCCTCCGTAAATACGGGCTCTCGGGCGACATCCCGGGGCTCACGAAGTCGAGCTGGTGAGGAGGTGCCGTCATGATTACCGATCCAATCGCTGACATGCTCACGCGCATCCGAAACGCTGCTCAGGCACAGCACGAACAGACCGTGCTGCCCTCGTCGAAGCTCAAGGAGCGACTCGCCGAAATCCTCAAGCAGGAAGGTTTCATCGAGGACTATCGGGTGGAAGACGGGATTCAGAAGACCCTCACCATCTTCTTGAAGTACGGACGGGACCGCCAGAGCGCGTTCGTCGGCATGCGGCGCTCCAGCCGCCCGGGGCGAAGGTTCTACGTGGGTCACCGCGACATTCCGCGCGTTCAGAACGGCATGGGCGTCGCGATCCTTTCGACGTCGGCTGGCGTCATGACCGACCGCGATGCTCGCGACAAGCGAGTGGGCGGTGAGGTGCTGTGCGAGGTTTGGTGATGTCTGAAGCAGCAACGACGAAGCAGTCCAGAACCGGCAAGCGACCCATCGAGGTTGCCAAAGGGGTTCAGGTCTCCATCGACGGGCGGAAGGTCACCGTCAAGGGGCCCAAGGGCCAGCTCAGCCATACGGCTCGCCCAGAGGTCGTGGTGAGCCAGGACGAGGGCAAGCTGACGGTTGCGCCGGCCGATAATGCGGGGAAGACCGGGCTTCAGTACCAGGGGCTGACCCGCGCGATTCTGAGCAACATGGTCGAAGGCGTTGCCAACGGCTACAAGCGTTCGCTGGACTTTCGAGGCGTCGGCTACCGTGCCGAGTTCAAGAACAACCAGCTCAAGATGACCGTAGGTCTTTCGCACCAGCCGATTCTCGACATTCCCAAAGAGGTCTCCGTGACGGTCGAAACGATCGACGAGGCGGGTACCAAGTTCCCTCGCGTACATCTCGAGTCGCCGGACAAACAGCTGGTGGGCCGCGTTGCGGCGCGAATTCGTCAGGTGAGGCCGCCGGAGCCGTACAACGGCAAGGGTGTTCGGTACACCGGTGAGCGCGTTCGTGAGAAGGCGGGCAAGGCCGGAAAGGCCGGAGGCTGATCATGCAGAAGAAAGTGACAGGCCGGGTGCGGCGCAGAATGCGGATTCGCAAGAAGGTGCACGGCACCACGGAGCGTCCGCGGCTGTGCGTGTTTCGAAGCGCGAAACACATCTATGCCCAGGTGGTCGACGATACACTGGGTACGACGATCGCCCATGCATCGAGCGTCACCGGGAAGTCTGGAAACAAGGTCGATGCTGCCAAGTCGGTGGGAAGCGCCGTGGCGAAGGCATGCATCGAAAAAGGCGTCGAGCAGGTGGTGTTCGATCGCGGAGGTTATCAATATCACGGACGCGTTCGCGCACTGGCCGAGTCGGCGCGCGAGGCGGGTCTGAAGTTCTGAGGACGAGATGGCATACAAGGACGAAATCATCGATCCGGATTCGCTCGAGGATCTCACAGAGCGGGTGATCTACATCAACCGTGTCGCGAAGGTCGTGAAGGGCGGACGCCGGTTCAGCTTCAGCGCGCTCGTGGTGGTCGGCGACGGCAACGGTCACGTGGGCGTGGGCATGGGCAAAGCCAACGAGGTGCCCGAGTCCATTCGCAAGGGAACCGAGGCTGCAAAGAAGAACCTGTTTCGAGTTCCGCTGAGCGGCCGTACCATTCCTCACAAGGTCGTCGGTCACTCGGGGGCGGGCCGGATCGTCTTGCGCCCTGCATCCGAGGGAACTGGCGTCATCGCCGGGGGCGCCATGCGTCCCGTGCTCGAGGCGGCAGGCGTGAAGGACGTCCTCGCGAAGATCCTGGGGACCACGAACGCGCACAACGTGGTGAACGCCACGATCGCGGCGCTCAAGATCCTCGAGTCGCCGGCGGAAGTCGCGCGGCGCCGAAGCCGACGCAAGGGCGAGATCCAGCAGCACGAGCATGCGCCCAAGGCCGAGCGTCCTGTCGCCGAGCCCGTCGAAGCGACCTCGGAGGCCAACGCATCCTGAGAGAGGCAGTCATGAGCGCGAACAAGCTGAGAGTGACCCAATTGCGAAGCGAAATCGGCCGAATGGACAAGCAGCGGCGTGTCCTCAAGGGGCTCGGATTGCGCGGACCGCATTCCGAAGTCGTGGTCGACAACACGCCTGCATTCCGCGGAATGGTCAAGAAGGTGATCCATCTCGTCGAAGTCGAGGAAATCAATGAGTGAGGAAAGCAAGACGCCCATACTGTCGCGGCTGCGCCCGGCGCCGGGTGCAGTCCGGGACAAGCGGCGCAAGGGCCGTGGTCCTGGCTCTGGCCTCGGCAAGACTGCGGGTCACGGCCAGAAGGGCCAAAAAGCAAGGCATCCCGGGAACTTCAGCAAGCTCGGCTTCGAAGGCGGGCAGATGCCGCTCTACCGGCGCATTCCGAAGCGCGGCTTCACCAACCTCTTCGCCAAGAAGGTGGCGACGATCAACGTGAAGGACTTGGAGCGCTTCGATGCGGGTGCGACGGTCGACGAGGCGGCTCTGCGAAAAGCTGGCCTCATTAAGCGTAAAGTCGACATGATCAAGGTCCTCGGCGATGGCGAGCTCGGGAAGGCTCTCACCGTCAAGGTCCACGCAGCGAGCGCGGCCGCCACGCAGAAGATCGAGAAAGCGGGCGGCACGGTCGAGCTAGTGGAAACGACCGCCCAATAATCGAAAGCCCGCAGCAATCCATGAGCACCGTCGCGAATATCTTCCGAATCCCCGAGCTTCGTCGCCGCATCCTCTTCACCCTGGGGATGCTGGCGATTTACCGGATCGGTATTTTCGTCACCACACCCGGCGTCGACCGGAGTGCGATGCGCAAGTACGTGGCCGGACAGTCGGGGGGCTTCCTCAGCCTCTTCAACCTGTTCTCCGGTGGGGCGCTCGAGCAAGCGTCGATTTTCGCGCTCAACATCATGCCGTACGTTTCGGCGAGCATCATCTTGTCGCTGATGACGGTCGTGGTTCCGCAGCTCATGGAGCTTCGCAAGGAAGGCGAAGCGGGACAGCGCAAGATCAACCAGTACACCCGATACGGTACCGTGGGGCTGAGCATCTTCCAGAGCATGGGTCTCGCCATGCTCTGGGAGGGATGGAACGAAAGCTCCACCTCTGGCGACATCGTGGCGAACCCGGGCTGGAGCTTCCGTCTGATGACGGTGCTCGCGTTGACTACGGGCACGTCGTTTCTGATGTGGCTGGGCGAGCAGATCACCGAGCGTGGGCTGGGCAACGGCATCTCGCTGATCATCTTTGCCGGCATCGTGGCCAATTTGCCCGATGCGCTCTTCATGACCTTGGAGCAATTTCGGCTCGGTGAGCTTCAGCCCATCGATCTGATGCTGTTGGTCGTCATCGCTCTGGGTACGACGGCGTTCATCGTGTTCTTCGAGCGCGCGCAGCGACGGTTGCCGATCACTTACGCCAAGCGGATGATCGGGCGAAAGATGTACGGCGGGCAGCAATCGCATCTCCCGCTGCGAGTGAACATGGCCGGCGTCATCCCGCCCATCTTCACGTCGTCGTTGCTGATGTTCCCAGTGACCTTGGCCGGCACCAACATTCCCTATCTTTCGGACGCGATGCGTTGGATCAGCAACAACCTGGTTCCGGGCGGCTGGGTCTACATCGTCGTGTTCGCGGCCATGACGATTTTCTTCTGTTTCTTCTATACGGCGATCACCTTCCAGCCGGTCGACGTCGCCGAAAACCTGAAGAAGCAGAGCGCGTTCATTCCCGGCGTCAGACCCGGTAAGGCCACGGCGGAGTACATCGATGCCGTGCTGACGCGGATTACGGTGGGCGGTGCGCTGTATGTCGCGGCGGTGGTGACGGTTCCCACCCTCCTTCAGGCGCGCTGGAACGTGCCGTTCTACCTCGGCGGGACCTCGCTGATGATCGTGGTCGGCGTGGCTCTCGACTTCGCGCAACAGGTCGAAAGTCACCTGATCACACGCCACTACGAGGGCATCACGGGCACCAAGGGCTCTCGTATTCGAGCGAGGAGCGCGTGATGGATCTGGTTCTCTTCGGGCCCCCTGGTGCGGGTAAGGGCACACAGGCGAAGTTCCTCGTGGATCTGCTGGAAGTGCCCCAGATCTCGACCGGCGACATGATGCGCGCCGAGCGCAAGTCGGGCTCGGAGCTCGGCAAGAAGTTCGACGAGTACATGTCAGCTGGAAAGTTGGTGCCGGACAATCTCGTGCTCGATCTCATCAAGTCGCGACTGATGCGGGGAGATGCGAAAAATGGAGCAATCTTCGATGGTTACCCACGAACGGTGGCTCAGGCCGAAGCGCTCGATGCCTTGCTCGACGAGCTCGGACGCGAGATCGACCGTGTCGTCTCGCTGGAAGTCCCTCTCCACGAAATCATCGAGCGGGTGACCGGGCGCAGGGTCTGCCTCGACTGTGGACAGACCTACCATGTCCGCTATACTCCGCCGCCCCAAAACGGAGAGTGTGTCTCCTGTGGGGGGACCAAGATCGTGCAGCGATCGGACGATACCGAGGAGGTCGTTCGAAAGCGATACGAAGAGTACAAGGCAAAGACTGAGCCGGTGCTCGCCCACTACGATGCCAAAGGCCTCGTGAGGAGCGTATCCGGAGTCGGATCATTGGAAGAGATAACGCAACGAATCAAGGAAGCAACTGGGGTTGGATAACGAGCGGGATGACTGAACCAAAGATGGCCCGAGGCACCATCGAGGCGGTGCTGCCGCGGGCGCTTTACCGAGTGAAGCTGGACGATGGTGAGCAAGTCACCGCGTCCGTGTCCACGCAGGCCCGGCAGGTCACGGTGAAGCTCTTACCCGGCGACGGAGTGGTAGTCGAGATTTCCCCTTACGACCCGACGAGAGGACGAATCAAAGAGAGGCTGACATGAAGGTTCGACCAAGCGTCAGAAAGATTTGTGAAAAGTGCAAGATCGTGCGCCGCAAGGGTGTCGTGCGCGTCTTGTGCGACAACCCCCGTCACAAGCAACGGCAAGGATAGAAGCGAATGGCACGTATCGCAGGCGTCGACCTTCCGGGTCGCAAACATACGGTGATTGCGCTGCAATACATCTACGGGATCGGTCCCCATCGCGCGAAACAGATCTGCGAGATGGCTGGCATCCCAGAGAACAAGCGTGCTGACGAGCTCGACGAAAACGACGTCAAGCAGATCCGCGAATGCATCGACCAGAACTTCAAGGTCGAGGGTGATCTTCGCCGTGAGGTCAACATGCACATCAAGCGGCTCATGGACCTCGGTTGTTACCGCGGGCTGCGCCACCGGCGCGGGCTGCCAACACGCGGCCAGCGCACGCACACCAACGCCCGCACTCGCAAGGGACCCAAGCGCGGCGCGATGAGCAGGAAGAGCTAAGGCGTCATGGCAAAGGCAAAAGCAAAGTCCACCAAGGGCAAGAAGCGCAAGACCAAGAAGGTGGTCACCAGCGGAATCGCCCACATCCAGTCCACTTTCAACAACACCATCGTCACCATCACCGACTTGGAAGGCGACGTGGTTTCCTGGTCGACGGCGGGTGCGCGCGGCTTCAAAGGCTCGCGCAAGAGCACGCCATTCGCGGCGCAGCTCGCCGCCGAGGATGCTGCCCGCAAGGCGCTGGACGCTGGCATGAAGACCGTTGCGATCTTCGTGAAGGGCCCCGGAGCCGGCCGCGAGTCGGCATTGCGCGCATTTCAGAACGTCGGGATGCGGGTGACCCTGCTTCGCGACGTTACCCCAATACCCCACAATGGTTGCCGTCCGCCGAAGCGGCGGCGCGTCTAAAGGCTGCGGAGGTCGATTGATGACGAGCCCGAATCTGGTCGCACGTAATTGGCGAGAGCTCATTCGCCCCAGGAATGTTCCAGTTGATCAGGAGTCGCTGACCGACACCTACGGCAAGTTCGTTGTCGAGCCGCTCGAGCGCGGTTTTGGCATCACTCTGGGCAATTCGCTTCGCCGCGTTTTGCTGTCGTCGCTTCAGGGCGCTGCAATCACTGCCGTGAAGATCGACGGTGCACTGCACGAGTTCACCTCGGTGCCGGACGTCGTCGAGGACGTCACGGAAATGGTCCTGAACTTCAAGGAAGTCGTGGTTCGCTCCCACACGGCCCGGACTCAAACCGTCCGGATCGAGAAAGAGGGGCCCGGCGTGGTGACGGCGGGCGACATCAAGACAAGCGACCAGATCGAGATCCTCAATCCCGATCACAAGATCTGCACCCTTTCGAAGGGCGGCCGGTTTGCAGCGGAGCTCACCATCAACGTGGGTCATGGATACGTTCCGGCGGAGCGCACCAAGACGGCCGGCATCCCCATCGGGACCATTGCCATCGACGCGCTATTCTCGCCCATTCGCAAGGTGAACTACACCGTGACGAATGCTCGTGTCGGCCAAATCACCGACTACGACAAGCTCACGCTCGAGGTCTGGACCAACGGTGCCGTGAAACCGGCGGATGCCGTGGCATATGCCGCCAAGATTCTCAAGGACCAGCTCACGATCTTCATCAACTTCGAAGAGCACGATGAGCCGATCGAAGAGCAGAGCTCCGAGGAGCCGTTGAACGAGAACTTGTTCCGCTCTGTCGATGAGCTCGAGCTTTCGGTCCGTTCTGCGAACTGTCTCCAGAACGCCAACATCAAGCTGATCGGCGAGCTGGTGCAGAAGAGCGAAGGCGAGATGCTCAAGACGAAGAACTTCGGGCGCAAGTCGCTCAAGGAAATCAAGGAAATTCTGGCGGACATGGGGCTCTCGCTCGGCATGCAGATCGACAATTGGCCACAAATGCTGGAGCGCTGGAAGTCGCAGCAGTCCACGCAGTAGCGCGTTTTTCACGGGTCGCGGGTAGGTCGTCATGAGACATCAAAAGGCAGGCAGAAAGTTCGGTCGCAACACCAGTCATCGCCGGGCCATGTTCCGGAACATGGCAGGGAATTTGGTTTTGCACGGGCAGATCAAGACGACCGATGCGAAGGCCAAGGAGCTCCGGCGGAT
>LJTN01000020.1 GCA_001303415.1 Myxococcales bacterium SG8_38 | reverse complement strand
CCAAGCCCGCGACCCTCCAATGCTACGACCTCGGCAACGGCTCCTATGTCCCTCTCGAAGCGCCGCCGCAGGCGTTCGGCATCGGGCTCTCCTACGCGGGGCACATCGAAGAGACGGCTTCAGCCTTTGACCCAGAGGCCATGCCACCGGTCTTTCGGAAGGACCCGAGGGCGCTGGTCCGGACCGATGCCACCGTCGCCATGCCCGACACAGATGCGCTTTGCGAGACCGCAGATAGCGTCGAACCGGGCCTCGGAGAGACGCTTCGACGAAAGTACGACGCGATCTCTCCGCTGCTCGACTACGAGGTGGAGATGGGCCTCGTGCTGCTCGAGGACATCGATCCGCGTTCACTCGACGACGCGGGCTTCGTGCCACGCCTCGGCTTCTTCATCGCCAATGATCTATCGGCGCGCACGCTCGCCATTCTGGGAGACGGACAGCCCAATCCACACGACTATTGGGGCGCATCGAAGAGCTTTCCCGGATTCATGCCGGTGGCCGATCGGGCGTGGGTCCCAAACGAAGCCAAGCAGGATACGATTCCGTGCGTGGTGATCGAGACGATCGTGAATGGAGAGGTGCGGCAGACGCAATCGACCGACGATCTGATCTACACGCCGCGCCAAATGCTTCGCTTCATCCAGACCAAGTACCCCGAGACGCCGCTCGAGAAGGGAACGATCGTGCTGACCGGGACACCGGGGGGAGTCGCCATGAAGACGCCGCGCTGGCTGGTGCGGTTGAGCGGGCTCCTCGGGTTGAGCCGATTCACGAAGCTCGAGGCCAAGCTCGGGAGCGATACCACGGCCTTCTTGAAGCCCAGGGACCAAGTCGTCGCGCGTGGAAAAGGCCTCGGCAAGGTGACCATCCGCATCGGCGACGCGGGTGAATCCTAAGCGGGGTCTTGGGCTCAGTCGCTTGGCTCGACTCCGCAGTCGAGACCGCGAAACAGTCGAACGAGGTGAGCGCGATTGTTCACCCCCAGCTTGCGCATGGCCGAGCCCAACAACGAAGACACGCGGCCCTTCGAAATCCCGAGGTGATACCCGATCATCTTGTTGATCTGGCCGGAAGCCGCGTAGGCGACGACTTGGAATTCGCGCTCGGTTAGCCCGCGCAGGTCGCTCACCCCGAACGCATTGGGCACGCCGAGCACGTACCTGCGTCCGTCCGAATCGAACCAATCGATCGTCGACCATCGGCCGCGGACCAAAGCGCGCCAAAGCTCCAGTGCCTTCTCCGGCTCGGTGCTGCGCATCCGCCCTCGCGCACGGTCGACCACCAGTGCCGCCTCTCTCAGCGCGTCGAGCCCGCCCCGCGACTTGGCTGGGCCGCGGGCATCCGTCACTCGAAAGCTGGACGGGTCGATGACTGCCTCGGCGCCGTGAGGCAGATCGGTCCCGGACGTCTCCGAAGCGGACAGCGCTGCGTGCCTCAGCCGGTATCCTGCTCCGAGGTGGGCCGCCAGCATCTGCCAGCGCTCTCGCGCTCGCGGCGTCAGGCTTCTCGTCTTCGGAAGTGGCACGATGAGATAGATGCCACGTCCGCCCGGTCCGCATGCAGACACCCCGAGGCCGTCCTCTGCGAAGTCGAAATGGCGCATGATATGCTGAAACGCGCCGGGAGCATGGTCTCGCGTGACCTCGCTCAGCGTCTTTGGGACTCCCGGCCGGCTGATCGGCCAGAGAAGGCGCATGTCGAGCTCGCCCTGCAAACGCGCCAGGCGCTCGGCCAGACCAGCAGGGGCCAGCTCCAGCTGCGCGTGCTCGATCACCACCGGGCCGGGCTTCGGAGGCCGTACCAGCGTCAGTGCGAACGTTCCGAGCCCGAAATCGAGGATCGGCGCCCCGGTTCGCATGAGCGCTGCGAGCCAGTCGCTCGGCTCGGGCTGCAGATCGTACGCTGCCTCCACGAAATCGATGATTGCCGGGCCCCGGGGATCCACGCACCATACCACTACAGGATCAGGTGGATGGGTCCATACGTAATTATTCACCGTCAGTAATTGAAGGCTTTTGAGGCCTTCCAGGGAGCGGATCATGGCTAGCACAAGCATCGATGACTGTTTGAGCAACCGGGACGGCGTATTGTTCGTCGAGGAGCTCGCAAGCACCGACCTGGTCGAGCGGTTCGGCTCGCCGCTGTTCGTGTTTTCCGAGGATCAGATTCGGCGCAATGTGCGCCGTTTCCGCGACGCCTTCGAGAAGGGCTGGACCGCCGGCCCCGTGAAGGTGATGCCCGCCGCCAAGGCGAATTGGATCTTCGCCATTCAGCGGATTCTCGCCGACGAAGGTTGCGGCGCCGACATTTACTCGGCAGGCGAGCTCGACGTCGCCCTCCGTGCCGGAGTCGACCCGAGGTTCATTTCAGTCAACGGGGTGCCCAAGAGCAAGGAGCATATCCGCCGCACGCTCGAGGTGGGCGCGAGGCTCACCATCGACAGCCTGCGCGACGTCGCGTTCCTCGAGGAGCTGGCGCCGACGCTACCGAAGCCCGCTTCGGTTCGCCTTCGAATCCGGCCTGCGATCTCGGAGTTCGTGAAGAAGAGCGACTTTGCATCGGACGGCATGGTCCCGACCGATCTGGTGGCGCTCGTCTACAAGGGAGGCCTTTCCATCGACGAGGTCATCGAGGCCGGCAAACGCGTGATGAAGCTCCCGAACGTCGAGGTCGTCGGCTTTCATGCGCATCACGGACGGCATCATCGCTCCACTCGCTACTGGGAAGCACAGATGCACGCGTACGCGCGCGACATGGGTCGAGTTTGTACCGCTCTCGGCGGATACCGCCCGAAAGAGATCAGCATCGGTGGGGGATTCGCGATTCCGAGAGACCCGCACAATGCAGCCACGGATTATCGCGACCCGTTCTTGCTCGGCACGCTGCACATGCTGTCGCTCGGCCTGAAGTACCTCGGGGCCAACGCTCGTTATCGCGTGATCGACAAGCTCCTGACGCTCATCGAAGGTCATCCCAACACCATCGTTGCCCCGAGCATCGAGCACTACGGGGCGGCGACCACCGCGGCGCTGCTCGACGCGCTTCCGAAGCACGGGATCGACCCGGAGGGCATCACGCTGCAGCTCGAGCCCGGACGCGCAATCCACGGAAATGCCGGAGTGCACCTGACCACGGTCGAAGCCACCAAGACGATGACCTCGCCGATCCGATGGAACCTCGTGACCATCGACACCTCCGAGTTCTGGATGACGGGCGGACGCTTCGAGCATCATCTCCACGATTACTGTGTCGCGAACCGGCTCGACGCACCGAAGACGATCAAAGCCGACGTGGTGGGGCGAAGCTGTTACGGGGATCGTCTGCTTGGCGCCGTGCGAGTGCCCGAGGTGCAAGTAGGCGACATCTTCGCCTTCCTCGACACCGGCGCCTACCAAGAAGTGTCCGCCAGCAACTTCAACGCTATGCCCCGTCCCGCGGCCGTGCTGGTTACCGGAGATCGTGCAGCGGTCATACGACGGGCCGAGAACCTCGACGACGTCTTCCGCCGCGACGAGCTCCCCGAGCACCTCAGGCCTTCGATGGAGCGGGAGACCGAGCAGCGGCCGTCATCTGCTGCTCAGAATCGGGTGTAGATGAACGGCGCTGCGGTCGTGCCCGCTCAGTCGCCACGATAGACGCAGCCGGAGGTACACGTTTCGCCAACCTCGACGCGGCTCAGGATGGGAAGCGTCGGCTGCAGCCGGCGCCAGATCCAACGTGCCAGCGCCTCGCTGGTTGGGTTTTCGAGCCCTTCGATCTCGTTGAGATAGTAGTGGTCGAGCCGAAGACGCAACGGCTCGAAGGCGTCCGCGATGTCGGCAAAATCTACGACCCAGCCGAGCGTGGGGTCGAGCTCCCCTTCGACGAATATCCGGACTCGGTACGAGTGGCCGTGCAATCGCTTGCACTTGTGCCCGTCGGGCACGTTTGGCAGCATGTGGGCCGCTTCCAAGCGAAACTCCTTCCAGATCTCCATCGGGAGGTGATCTTGCGCGTTCGAGCTAGGCAGCGCTACCCAAGAGGGCGGCGCCGTATGCGCCCATGAGCTGGGGCTGCCGCGGGACGATGACATCCTCGCCCGTCGCCTCGGCGATCATGGTCCGGACTGCTTCGTTCCGGGCCACGCCTCCCGAAAGCATGACCGGGGGCACGATGCCCACGCTGCGGGCCATGGAGACGACACGTCCGACCAGCGAGCGGTGGAGACCTCGCAGGATGGCGTCGGGCTCCGCCCCCCGCGCGATCAGAGAGATGATCTCGGACTCCGCGAAGACTGTGCAAGTCGAGCTGATGGGCTCCTCGGAGCTGACCGAGAGCGCGCGTTTCCCGAGAGCCTCGATGGGAACGCCGAGGCGCGCGGCGGTGTATTCGAGGAACCGGCCCGTACCCGCAGCGCACTTGTCGTTCATCATGAAGTCCACCGGCCGGCCGTCCTCGCCGATCTGAATCACCTTGCTGTCCTGACCCCCGATGTCGATCAGCGTCCCGGCGCGTCCCAAATCCCGAAAAACCCCCCTGGCATGGCACGTGATCTCCGTGAGGTTGCGGGTGGCCTGCTTGATCAGCTTGCGACCGTAGCCGGTTGCGATCGCCGGAACCGCCGTTTCGATTCGAATCTCCGCGCGAAGCGCGTCGAGCATCCGCCTCACCTGAATCTCCACTCGCGGCTCCGTCGGCTCCAAGAGCCAAGCGATGATTGCGCCGTCACGGTCGACGGCCACGAGCTTACAGGTGGTGGAGCCTGCGTCGATTCCGATCGCTGCAACGTGGCTCACGCCCTCGCCTCCATCGTTTCCACGAACGCTTCGAGCCGATTGCTTCCTTGCTCCTCGGCGTAGTCGCGTGGGTCGTTGTGATCCGCCTCGAGTAGCAGCGCTGGAACCCCGAGCTTCTTGACCAGGCGATCACGCTGATCGATCTGCCCGAGCGAGTAGGGCTTACAGGAGCGATCGGAATGCAGAATGACGCCATCGAGCTCGAACTCGTCCACCATCCGCTTCATCGACTCGAGCTTGTGCCCCGTCGAGCGGTTCAAAATGGGATGAAGATAGACCCGGGCCATGGAGTCGAGCGGATGATCGGGATCGATCATCGGTGCAAGCTCGCCCCAGGCGTAGGTGTACGTGGAAGCAACGACGTTCACACCGCGCTCGGCGAGCCATTTGGAAAGATCACCGATCTTGAACCAGATGGGGAGGTTGTCCCAAAGCACTCGGTACCGCTCGTTCTTGATCGCGCCGATGCCGCGATCGATGCGCTCGTCGAGCTCGGCCAGCATGCGTTCGTAGTACGCAACGACGACGGCCTCGCCGCGCATGTCGACGATCGGGCCCATGTGGATGAAGCCGTCGAATGCCGTCATGGGTGCGGGCCGGTGCTGGGAGCGGTTCAGGATTTCGAGCCAGAGCTCCGCCCCGCGCCGCGCGTTGGCCATCACGTCCTGAAAGCGCTTCTCATGGAGGGACTTTCCAGCGATTTCCTCGGCCACGCAGATCATGTCCTCGATCTGGCGCTTCACGTAGGCCACTTCGTGCTCATGCGCCTCGTGAAACAAGAACGGGGTGTCGATCAGAACGAGCGGGCAACCGAAGTAGTCCGCCAACACCCGGTACCAGTGCAGGACGGTTTGGCAGATGTTGGTGCAACACACGAGGACGTCGGGCCGCGGGAGCCGCCCGGCAGGTGTCTTGCCCGACAGCATCGAACCGATGTCGGTGCGCGCGTAGGAACAAATGTCGCGAGACCAACCGGCGTGCTCTGCCTCCTCGGCGATGCTTTGCGCTTTTCGGCGAACCCCGCAGAGGGCCGCGTGGTTCTCCGGATAAACGAGGAAATAGCCGAGGGCTTGAAGGGGCTCGGTGGGCGCGCCGCTCGTCACCCAAGCCACTTTGCGAACACCAGCGGCATACCGTCCCTCGAGGTAGTGACGACTCATGATCTCCTTCATGTACGCAACACAACGTAGGGGCGGACTGAGCGGGCTGTCGGGGCGGGGACGCCTCGTGGCGAGCTTCCATTGATCCCGCCAACGCTGGACTCGGAGCGCGGACTTGCCGACCACCTCGTAGTTGACGAAGTGCTGCAGGCGAGTCGACTCGACGTAGTGAGGGAGAGCTTCACGTCCGGTCATGACAGGGTCTCCACGAAGGCTTCGATGCGGGAAAGGGTCTGATGAGGGAGTGTCTCGCCCATCTCGAACTCGACGTGCAGCACGGGAAAGCCAGCTTCGTGTAGATGCTTGCGCAGGAGCGGGACGTCGAACAGCTCGGGCTCGCAGAACTTCGGATCGTAGACGAGCAGCCCTCGCGCGCCGAGCGCGCGCATTCGGGTTTGAAGGGCCTCGATGCGGTCGCGAACCGGTGTGCCGCAAGTCGGGTCGGGCGGACCCTTGAGCAATCTGCTGGCGCTCCGTTCGAACGGGTCGTTGCGCATGGAGGTCGAATAGACCCGACGAAACCCGCAAGCCAAGTCATCACCGACGATGTGGGCCCCCAAGGCTTCGATCTGGTCGAAGAGCTCGAGCGGCTCTGCCACGATTCCCGAGATCATGAGACCGACGCCAGTTCGCGGCCGGTTTCCCTCGGGAACCGCAGTCGCCGCTTCGCAGAATTGCTCGGCGGTCAGATACTCGCGCGCGCGGATGACCTGATAGAAGTGCCGGTCGGAAACCGCCAGCCGCTCGCGGCGCCGATAGAGGTCGGCCAGGGCGGCGTCGGCCGCGTCTTCCGCCTCGAACGCTTCCATCCAGTCCGCCCGACTGGGCTGATGCCCGCTGACCTCGGAGAGCTTGGCGCCCAGACGCTGCAGCTCCTCCCGCAAGAAGTCACGATCGGAGGTGCGACGGCCCCTTGGCAGATAGAGCGTCAGGACGCGTTGCTCGGGATGGAGAAAATCACCGAGCACCGAGGCCATGCCTTGCAGCGCATCACAGGTGTGCGGAACGAGGATTGCTTTGGTGCCAGCGATGCCGCCCGAGCGCACGAACGAGGTCGCTTTGACCACGATGTCACACGTATAGGCCTGAAAGTGCCGGCTGCCCTCGACTCGCGGGACTCGAGGAGGACCCCAAATCTCGATCGGATGGAGCCGATGCGCCCGCAACATCGCCCGCGGATAGTGAATGGGCATCACAGCAACGACCTCCCGACCGAGCGCGCGCACGTGCTCGATCACCTCGCGGCGGCTGGGAAAGGACGGAGCGTGGCCGGCGACCGTTGACACGCGAGGAGTGCTCGCGAGCGGGACCCGCTCGCCCGACTCCTCAAGTCACCACACCACTAGGCTCCCGCCCCCTCGCTGTGCTGCCCATCCCGACCCGTCCTCCTGCGTAGACGTCAGTACACGCGGGCCTCGAAGCCGGGTCAGTGGCAGCGGCAGTCTCAGCGTCAGCGGCAGCGGCAGTGGCAGTCCCAGTGGCAGTTGCAGCGACAGTCTCTTGTGGGGACGTGTCCTCGTGATCTCCTTTGCGCGGGTGCGTGGGGCGGGCTGGCGCCCTTTCGGGGGAACCCACGCACCCCCGCAAAGGAGATCACTCATGGGACTCATCATTCAGCAACGGGCACTCGAAGCGGCAGGCGGGCTTCGGCAGGCGCTGCCGGCCGTGCGCAAGCGCGACAAGGCGCTTTTCGACCAGATTCACCGGGCGATGAACAGCGTCGTGCTGAACATTGCCGAAGCCGACGGCAATGACGCTGGGACCGCCAAGGCGCGGTTTGCGAGCGCCTGCGGGTCCGCGAAAGAAGTCCGAGCCGGGCTTCGGCCCGCGGTGGCATACGGGTACGTGACGGGCGCACACATTCGAACCGTGGACATCGCGCTCGACGAAGTCTGCGCCATGTCCTGGCGACTCTCGGGTCGCTAGGAGCCGGCGATGACGACACCCGATCGCCGGAGGACGGGTCGCGACGGACTCGCGAGTGGGCAGGAGCAGGGGCAGCGTCGGTGACAAGGGCAGCGGCAGGGGCAGCTGCAGCGTTGACGGCGACGTATGGAGGGCTCGGAAAAACGCGACATGAGGTGGAGCGGACGTGCGAAGTGCCAATCGGCATGCATGCTGCCAGCTCCGATTGGCGCGCCGCCCGAGGCAGGCGTTCGCGTGGGAGGCGGGGTGGGGAGGATGGGTCCGTGTTCCGACGCTGCGGTTGCGCTTCGGTCGCATATCCATAGACCGTCAACGCCCGAGAGGTAATCGCGAAGCGTGAGCCCGCAATCCCCACCCCGCCGCCCCCACGCGAACCCCTACCTCGTGTCGCGTTTTTCCCAGCCCGTCCTTGCGGTTTTTCCGGCGCAAATGTTTCGCTTTCGTTCGCGAAAAGCACCGGTGTAGAGTCGTCGCTCGCGTCCCGTGCTGCTTTGTGCTCGATCACGCGGACGCAGGAAGGATCGCCATGACCCAGATGGTTGGAGGAGAGGCGCTGGCTCGCATGCTCGCAGCGGAAGGCGTCGAGGTCGTGTTCGGAATCGTCGACGGCACGTACTTGGGCTTTTTCGGAAGCTTCGAAAAGCACGGCATCCGCTTCGTTTCCCCGAGGCACGAAACGAGCGCGGCGCACATGGCGGGGGCCTACGCCCGACTCACCGGAAAGCTCGGCGTGTGCATGGCATCGAACGGACCCGGCGTGGCCAACATCCTGCCTGGCGTCGCCGTGGAAAATGGAGAGGGGAATCGTGTCCTCTTGATCACCTCGAGCCGGCGAACGCCGATCGCGTATCCGGACCGTGGGGGTACCTACCAGTATTTCAATCAAGCCGGCGTCACACGACCCATGACCAAGTGGAGCGGCGCGGTTCCCTCCTTCGAGCGGCTTCCCGAGCTATTCAGACGCGCGGCGCGGATCAGTTGGAGCGGACGTCCGGGCGTGGTGCATCTGGACGTTCCGGAAACGATCATGAACGGGGTATTCGAGGCGGACGGAATTGACCTGCGTCCCCCCCGAGCCTATCGGCGGACGACGCCCATCGCGCCTTCGCAAGCCGAGGTTGTGCAGACAGCGCAAATGCTGCGAAGCGCGGAGCGGCCGCACATCCACGCAGGTAGCGGGGTGCTGCACTCCCATGGCTCCGAAGCGCTGCGAAAGGTGGCCGAGGCGCTGGGCGCGCCCGTCACCACCAGTTGGGCGGGCCGTGGCGCCCTACCCGACAACCACGAGCAGCTCTTGCCGATTTGGGCGATGGAGCCGATCAACAAGGCACGCAGCGAAGCCGACCTGGTGCTGGTCATCGGCTCGCGCCTCGGAGAGACCGACTGGTGGGGAAAGCCCCCGTACTGGGGCAAGCCCGGAGAGCAGAAGATGATCCAGGTCGACATCGACGACGAGATCCTCGGGCTCAACAAGGCTACCGATCTCGCCATCCTCGCGGATGCCAACGTATTCTTGTCTGCGCTTGCAAGCGAGCTCGAGAAATCCCCACTGAGCAAGGACCGCCTGCAGGCCAATCGCGCACGAACGGCGAGCCTGAGCGAGGGCCAGGCGAAGGTTCGCGCACAGCTCGACATGGCGTTGCAAAACACGGCGAGCCCCATGCACAGCGCCCATGTGCCGAACGCGTGCAAGCGTTTCTTTGGCGACGACGCGGTCTACGTGTTCGACGGCGGGAACGCGACCGTCTGGGCGAGCTTCTTTTCGGAGATCAATCGTCCGGACGCGTTGCTGTCGACTTTCAAGTTCGGAATGTTGGGTGCGGGTGTTGCACAGGCCCTCGGGGGCCAAATTGCGAAACCGGACGCGAAGGTGGTGTGCATCATTGGTGATGGCGCCATGGGCTTTCACATGCAGGAGCTCGAGGCGGCTTTGCGTCACCAACTTCCGGTAATCTACCTCGTGCTCTGCGATAGGCAGTGGGGCATGGTGAAGCTGACACAGACGATAGGGCTCGGGATGCTGCGGCCGGTCATCGGAACCGAGCAGCAGGGCACCATCAATGCCGATTTCGAGGAGATCGCATTCGACAAGGTGGCCGAAGCGATGGGCTGCCACGGCGAGCGCGTTTCCGACCCGTCCGAGCTCGAGGCCGCGCTTCAGCGCTGCGTCGACTCTGGCAAGCCGTCCGTCATTCACGTCGATGTGGACCGCAACATGCACCTCTTCGCCCCCGGCCTTCAGGAGTTCAAGGCCATGCACCAGGAGCCGGGAGCCTGATGGGCACGGGCCCCGCGGTCCTGGTGACCGGGGCGGCCGGATATGTCGGTCGCCTCTGCGTTGCGGCGCTCGCAAAACGCCTGGACGAGCTCTCGGTGCTCGTCGCCCTCGACTGGACCGAGGTCGATCCCGCAAACCGGATCGCAGGTGTGATCTACGAGCGGGGCGACATCTGCGACCCGGCATTGAAAGAGCTGTTTCGCAAGCACTGCATCGACACCGTGGTGCACCTCGCGTCGATCGTCCGGATGCCCGAAGGGGCACCCAAGGACCTCGCCTATCGCGTGGACGTGCTCGGAACCCAGAACGTGCTCGAGGCCTGCGAAGCCGTCGACGCCAAGAGACTGATCGTCACCTCGAGCGGCGCGGCCTATGGCTATCATCCCGACAATCCGGAATGGCTCGACGAGAACGACCCGCTTCGCGGCAACGAGGAGTTCGAGTACTCGAAAAACAAGCGTTTGATCGAGGAGATGCTGGCGCGATGGCGAGAGGAGCGTCCCGAGCTTGAACAGGTGATCTTCCGACCGGGTACGGTCGTGGGCCCCGACGTGCACAGCCCCGTGACGGATCTATTCGAAAAGCCGGTCATCCTCGGAATCGTGGGCGCCGAATCCCCGTTCGTGTTCATTTGGGACCAGGACCTCGTGGCCTGCCTCGTCGATGCCGTCTTTTCGAACAAGGTCGGGATCTACAACCAGGCGGGCGATGGCGCGCTCACCCCGCGCGAGATAGCACGCCTGCTCGGCAAGCCCTACGTGCCGCTCCCCGCCTCCCTCGTGAAAGCGGCATTGTGGCTGCTCAAGAGCCTCGGCGTGACCGAGAACGGACCGGAGAGAGTGGCGTTCCTGCGATACCGGCCGGTGCTCTCCAATCGTCGGCTCAAGGAGGAATACGGGTACGTCCCACAGCTCACGAGCCGCGAGGCATTCGAGCTTTATGCCCGGGCGCGAGGTCTCCTTGCGTCGTGATTTTCAGCAGCGCGCCGTCGTGATCACGGGCGGTGCGGGGAGCATCGGGCAAGCGCTCGCACGACGATTCGGCGGTGCGGGCGCCCAGATTGCGCTTCTCGACCTTCCCTCGAGCCCGTTGCAGGAAGCAAGCGCATCGCTGAGAGAGGCGGGCATCGACGCGATTGCGCATCCCTGCGACATCACGGATGTCCAACAAGTACACGAAGCCATGGCGAAGGTTCGCGAGACGTTCGGCAGGATCGACGTGCTCATCAACAACGCGGGCATCGTTCATCGAAGCGCGTTCGCCGAGACGCGACCGGAGGTCTTTCGCCGCGTCATGGAGGTCAATCTCTTTGGCGCCCTATACTGCACGCAAGCGTGTCTGCCCGACCTCGTGGCAACTCGGGGATTGATCATCGCAATATCGAGCATCGCGGGCTTGGCGCCGCTTTACGGGCGCAGCGGCTACGCTGCTTCCAAGCACGCCATGCACGGGCTCTTCGAGAGCCTCGGCGCCGAGCTCGCCGAGCATGGCGTCGGCGTGCTGATGGTGTGCCCCTCCTTCGTCGAATCCGGCTTGGAAGCATCGACACTGGGCGGCGACGGTCAGCGGATTGCGCGACCGCGCTCGAAGATCGGACGGTTGGGCGACCCGAACGACCTGGCCGCCGAGGTCTTGAAGGCTGCCCGGACGGGGAAAAGACGCATCGTGCTGACTCCAGTCGGCAAGACGAGCGCCCTGCTTTCCCGGCTCGCGCCCGGTCTATACGAGCGCCTGATGATTCGAAGCCTACGATCGGAGCTCGAGGAGCGCCGATGATCGGTCATCCCATCATGTGCGTGGCGCTTGCATCCCTTTGACCGGATGGGCTCGATAGGGCGCTTCCAGCGTCGCGATCTCTTCGTCGGTGAGCTCGATGTCGATCGCCGCAATGGCGTCATCCAAGTGCCCGAGCTTGGTCGCGCCGACGATGGGTGCAGTCACGGCAGGCTTCGATAGAAGCCAAGCGAGCGCAATCCTCGCAGGCGGCTCTCCGCGCGCGGCGGCAACCTGCTTGACGGCCTCCACGACTTCCCAGTCTGAAGGCTGATCGTAGAGCTTCTGATCGAGCTCGTCGCTGGACGAACGGCTCGTCGAGCTATCGCCCAGTATCTTTCGGGTGCCTGCGAGCATCCCGCGAGCGAGCGGCGACCAGGGTACGACGCTGACACCCTGATCCTGGCAAAGTGGGATCATCTCGCGTTCTTCCTCGCGGTACACCAGGTTGTAGTGATTCTGCATCGTGACGAAGCGGGCCCAACC
Source organism: Myxococcales bacterium SG8_38 (assembly GCA_001303415.1). Lineage (GTDB taxonomy): Bacteria > Myxococcota_A > Polyangia > Polyangiales > Houyiibacteriaceae > SG8-38. The sequence continues at coordinate 35,912 of LJTN01000020.1, read as the reverse complement.
ATGCTGCTCCGACATCGACAAAAGACGCTGAAATTGCCAGGCGTACATGGAGCTAGCACCGATGTATCGAACCTTTCCCTGGGTAACCAAGTGATCGAGCGCGCACAACATCTCTTCCATGGGCGTATGCGGGTCGAGACGATGGATTTGATAGAGGTCGATGGTTTCGACACCGAGACGCCGCAAGCTGTCTTCGCACGCTTGTTGAATGTGCTTGCGCGAGAGACCGCCCATGTTGGGACGGTCGTTCATCGGGAAAAACACCTTCGTCGCAATCACCAATTCATCGAGCACGCCGTACTCGCGGAGCCAACGACCGGTCACTTCTTCGCTCACTCCCAGCGAGTACATGTCGGCCGTATCGAAGAAGTTGATCCCCGCTTCAATCGCGCGCTTGAAGAAGGGGGCCGAAGCTTCCGCATCGAGGATCCACGGCCGCCACTCGGGCGTTCCATAGCTCATGCAACCGAGGCAGACTCGAGACACGGTGACGCCGGTCCGCCCTAAGTGGGTGTACTTCATGGGCGGAGGCTAACTCATTCCGTAAACGGGCACGAGGGCGCCCCGGGTCACTGCGTTTTGGGGCGAAGCCAAAAACACGATCGTCTCGGCGATCTCGGCGGGCTTCGGCCATCGAACGTAGTCGGCGCCCGGCATCGCGCTTCGGTTCACCGTCGTGTCGATGATGCTGGGGACCACCGCGTTGACCCATATCGAGGAGCTGGCGAGCTCTTCGGCAAGCGACAGCGTCAGAGCCGCAACGGCAGCCTTGGATGCGGCATAAGCAGCCATCTGTGCTGTAGGGACCAGCACGGGTCGCGCGGCAACGTTCACGATGCGGCCTGCCCTCGCGCCAATCGTCCTCGCCGCTTCGCGGCAAGAGAGGAAACACGTGGTGGCGTTCATCCGCATGAGGCGCTCCCAAACGCCGAGCTCGGTCGAGCCGATGGCGCCCATCGCAAAACCGCCCGCCAAGTGGATGCTTGCGTAAAGTAAGCTCGTGGCATCGAAGAGCCGAGCGACATCCGCTTCCACGCTCAAGTCGACGCCCTCGTGGAGCTCGATCGCCTCGTGGTTCCGATGAGGGAATCCTTCGAGCTCTTCGGATCGGAACACGGGGACGTGAACCCGGGCCCCTGCCTCGAGCAGACGGCCGACGACCGCGCTGCCGAGCGCACCGGTCCCGCCCGTGACCACCGTCTCGCGACCAGAAAAATCGAGCATGCCCGGATCCTAGTCCGGGAAGAGGCTCTCACAAGGTCAACCGCAAACCGTCCTCGGAGGTCGGGAGCTCGACATCGTCCAAACGCGACAGCATGGCGTCGCTCATGTGGGTGAGAACGACGCGCTTGCACGTGAAACGGGGCAGGTTCTGCAGGACCGTGCGGTAGTCGTTGTGGAGCGGCACTTGCTCGTCGAAGACGTAGCATTCGCAGACGAACAAGTCGGCACCGGCGGAAGCCTCGATCAGGTTGTCCGTCCACTGGGTATCTCCCGAGTAGACGAACACCTTGCCTTCGACCTCCACACGCAGGCTGTACGAGGGTGCGCCGCTGAAATGGGCCGCGGGAAAGGCCGTGACCCGGACCTGGTCGATCGTGGTGGGGTCTCGGGGCCGCAGCTCGACGAATCGCAGCTCGAAGGATGGATCCACCTGGGAGGACCCCGGAAAGAGCGCTTCCATGGTCTTGGTGAGCCGCTCCTCGAGCCCGGGCGGACCGGCGATGGTGAGCGGGTCGCGCCGCTTGGAGACCAGCTCGGCGTCCAGCAGGAAGAAGGGAAGACCGCCAAAATGGTCGCCGTGCAAGTGTGTGATCAGGATTTTGCTCACGTTGCGCGGCTCGATCGCCTGCTGACGCATCCCGATCAGGGACGAGGCCCCACAATCGACCAAGAAGAGATCCTCCGACGTTCGGATTGCAATACACGTTTGAAGGCGGCCTCCGCTCCCAAACGCGTCGCCGCTCCCTACGAAATGCGCCTCCACCGGTCCCATAAGAGCTGTCACGAGGCTACCAGAACCGCTGCCGGGCGCACGGGAGCCGAAGCGGCAATTGGGCCCCCCCAAAACGTCTCGATCGGTGTATCCTCCCGGCCCTCGCCCAACAGGAGTGGCCATGGCAGAGCTTCAGACTGCGCTAGAGGACGTTTATCACTGGGAGAAGACCGCGCCGAACCGGCTCTGGATGACCCAACCCATCGGTGAGGGACAGGTCGAAACCTACACTTGGGCCCAGGCGATGGACCAAGCGAGGCGCATGGCCGCGCAGCTGAAGTCGCTGGATCTCGAACCGGGCAGCCACATCGCGCTCATCTCGAAGAACTGCGCGCATTTCATCCTCGCGGACCTGGCGATCTGGATGGCGGGACACGTGAGCGTGGCTCTCTATCCGACGCTGAACGCGGAGACCATCGACTACATCCTCGACCACAGCGAGTCGAAGCTGCTCTTCGTCGGGAAGCTGGACGACTGGGACGAGATCAAAAGGGGCATTCCACGGAACATGCCATGCATCTCGTTCCCGCTCTCTCCGCCCAACGACTACGAATCGTGGGATTCGATCATCGCACGAACGGAGCCGATGCGAGAGAACCCCTCCCGCGAGGCGGACGAGCTGGCCATCATCGTCTACACCTCGGGGAGCACCGGCCGGCCCAAGGGCGTGATGCACAGCTTCGGCTCGATGGCAGCCGCCGTGAAAGGTGGAGAGGAGATCTTTCACGCCGGGCCGAACGACCGAATGCTTTCCTACCTACCGCTCGCCCACGTCTTCGAGCGGCTTTGCGTCGAGGTTCAGGGGCTACACACGGGGATGCAGCTCTTTTTCGCGGAGTCGCTCGACACGTTCGTGGCCGACCTCAATCGCGCGCAGCCGACGATCTTCGTTTCGGTGCCGCGCCTGTGGCTGAAGTTTCAACAGGGCGTCTTCCACAAGCTGCCCCCAGAGAAGCTGAATCGGCTTCTTCGGATCCCGTTGCTGAACCGCGTCATCAAGAAGAAGGTGCTTTCGGGGCTCGGGCTCCAACACGTTCGGCTCGCGCTCAGCGGCTCGGCTCCGATCCCGCCGGATCTCGTTCAATGGTACCGAGACCTCGGCTTGGAGCTTCTCGAGGGCTACGGCATGAGCGAAGACTTCGCGTATTCTCACGCTTCGTACCCCGGACATGGGCGGGTCGGCTACGTGGGCAGCCCCATGCCTGGCGTCGACGTCAAGATCAGCGACGAGGGAGAGGTGCTGATCAAGTCACCAGGAAATATGACGGGCTACTACAAGGAGCCCGAGATGACCGCCGAATGCTACACCGAGGACGGCTACTTCCGGACGGGTGATCGGGGAGAGCGCGATGAGGAAGGCCGTCTGAAAATCACCGGGAGGGTCAAGGAGCTCTTCAAGACCAGCAAAGGCAAGTACGTCGCTCCGGTGCCGATCGAAAACCTGCTCAACAACCACGCGGAGGTCGAGCTCTGCTGCGTGAGCGGGTCTGGACATCCGCAACCGTTCGCGCTGATCCTTCCTGCCGAAGGGCTTCGCCCCAAGCTCGTCACCGACACCGAGCGGCAACGCTTCGAAGGCGAGCTGCGCGCCTTGCTGAGCGAGGTCAACAGGAAGGTCGAGCCCTTTGAACGCCTTCAGTTCCTGGCAGTGGTCAAGGACCCCTGGCTCATCGAAAATGGTTTCTTGACCCCCACGATGAAGATCAAACGCAGCATGCTGGAAGACACGTACGGACCTCGGGTGGACCAATGGTACGCCGCAGGTCAGCCCGTCGTCTGGGAGGCGTGAGCGTCACCCCCGGTCACTAGCGGACCGCAGAGGAGATGAAGCGCCCGAGCCCATCGAGCACCTGCATTGGGATCTCGTGGCCCCCTCGAAAGGAGATCCATTCGTTGCGCAGGCCCGCGTCGTGCATCTCGTCGCGCAGTTCCTCGGCGGCACGAAACGACAGCAAAGGATCGTGGGTGCCATGGCTTTGAAACACACGGAGCCCGCGCCGAGACTTCATTCCGGCCTTCCACGCCTCGAGGTTGACCGGGGTGCCGGATAAGATCACCAAGCCCGCAGCGGCGACATCCCTCGTGAAGACGGCGTTGCACGCGGCCATGGACCCTTGCGAAAATCCGCCCAAGACGAGCTGGTCATCGGGGACCCCCAGGGCGGTCTGCAGGGAATCCAGCATCCGCACGACGCGCTCGGTCGCCTCCTCCATCCCGGCAGGAATCTCGTGGGCATAGCTCTTGGGCCCGCGGGCAAGCGCCTCCTCGGCACGGGCAAGGTCGAGCATCCACCAAGCACGGGCCCCGAGCATGCCCGGCATCTCGTGGGGCGCTTCGGGGAACGCAAAACGCACCCCGCGGGGCACGTCCAGCACTCGCCAAAGGCCGACCAGGTCGGTTCCCGGAGCACCAAACCCGTGCATCAAGACGACGAGAGGACCCTCCCCTCCGCCTTCGCGATCGCCACCTCCCGTCAGGCGAACGAGGATATCGCCGAATCGCTGCTCACGCATGTGCCTCACTCTACCGCAGCGTTGCACTTGTCCTAGTCAACGCCGGGCCCCGAAACAAGGGCGAAATCGAAGATCAATATCAGCCGAATGATCCTTGATTGTTGTCGCTCCTGCCCCAATTAGCTACACAGCGTCGAAATGACTATCGAAATGAAAGCGGGGGTGAGCGGAGAGCTCGAGGAGGCGGCCATCGTCGTGGCACCGCCGGTAGCCGTGATCACACGGATGGTCTTCGACGCAGCTCCGGCCCAAGCGTGGAGCAGCTTGATGTTCTACGAAGAGATCGGGGCACGGCCTCCGCTCTACTTGCGGCTCCTTTTGCCGGTTCCGATTCGTACCGAAGGCAAGGCCGCGCAGGTGGGTAACGAAGCGAAGTGCTTGTACGAGGGCGGCTATCTCCTCAAGCGCACGACCGACATTCAACCGGACCAGCTCTACGAGTTCGAAGTCGCCGAGCAAAGGCTTTCGATTGGCGGCGGGATGCGCTTGTCGGGCGGTCGCTACACGTTGCACGCCCTCGAGGACGGCCGAACCGAGGTTTCCGTCGAAACCCGCTACGTGAGCAACAAACGCCCCCGTTGGCTTTGGAGGCCGCTCGAGGCCATGGTGTGCCACTGGTTCCACCGTTACCTCTTGGCTTCGATGCGGCGCAAAGCCGCTTCGGGCTGAGCCCTTCCCCGAAAGGACACACATGCCGGAGCTCATGCCGCCGTACTGGTTGATTCGCATCGCAGTGGCCGGGGTGTGGCTCTACGAAGGCCTTTGGTGCAAGCTGCTCCGCGGCGAGCCGCGAGAGCTGGAGGTCGTCAAGGCCGTCCCGCGTTACGGGCCACGTTTTGGCGTGCCGTTTCTCATGACCCTCGGCGTGGTCGAGGTTGCACTGGGGCTGTGGGTGCTGAGCGGTGTGGAACCGCTGCTGTGCGCGCTGGCGCAGACGGTGCTGTTGGTCACCCTGAACGTCAATGGCTTGATCTGGTCCCGGCACTTGATCCACGACCCGAAGGGCATGCTGGTCAAGAACTTCGCGTTTCTCGTCTTGGCCTGGGTTTCAGCCGGCATCCCGGCCGAGGCAGGGACGTGAGCGCATGACCGCAGCCGTGACGGTGTGGGAGCGGGGTCGCCTCGACGCGCGGGTCGGCCCGCGGCAGGTCCTGTTCGGACGCATGTACGAGGATGCGTCGATCGAGCTCGATGCGTTTCGCCCCGGTGGGCGCATCTTTTGCATCGCTTCGGCCGGCTGCACGGCCATGAAGCTCGCGCCGCAGCACCAGGTCGTCGCCGTCGACATCAACCCGATCCAGCTCACCTACGCGCAACGTCGCATCGATGGCGATCCCGGGTTCCGCGGCAGGGCGGAGCGCATCATGGATTTCTTTCGCTTCTTCGCCCCGCTGGCCGGTTGGTGGCCTTCTCGGGTGCGCGCTTTCGTGGAGCTCGACGATCCAGCGGAGCAGATCGAGGTCTGGCACCGCGAGCTCAATACCTGGCGCTTTCGCACTGGTCTCGACGTGCTGTTCTCGGTCACTGCGCTGCGATCGATCTATTCACCGCGCTTGCTGGAGTTCCTGCCGAAACGCCTCGGCGCTGTCATGCGCGCACGGATGGAGCGATGCTTCGCCCGGCACCCCAATCGCACAAACCCCTTCGCGCGTTCTCTCCTGCTAGGCGAGCTGACGGCTGCCGCACTACCACCCGGAGCCCAGGACATTCAGCTGGTGAACGCGGATGCGGCGGATTTTCTGGAGCAGCAGCCTCCGGGGAGCTTCGATGGTTTTACGCTATCGAACATCCTCGATGGAACCGACGAGGCGTACCGGCAAAGACTGTTTGCCGCCGTGAGGCGCGCTGCTGCCCCCGATGCCGTCACGGTGCTGCGCAGCTTTGGCGAGACGGACGCCGGCTCTCCCTGGAACCGGGCCGAAGAGGACCGCGCGATGCTTTGGGGCAGCGTGCTCGTCCGGCCCGTCACCGAGCTTTGATCACGAAGTAGCGTACTTCCCTTTCCCGACTGACGAGAGTTGTGGGATCCTAGGCAGCGTGACCTTCGTGATTCGACCGGCCGAGACGGCCGACCTCAAACGGATCGAAGGGCTCGTGGCGCAGGTTCGCGCGGGCCTCACCTCGCTGACCGTCGATCGCGCTACCCTACGCGAGAAGATCGCGAGGTCCTCGACGTCCTTCGCGAAAGAAGCGCGCGAGCCGGCGAGCGAAGAGTATTTCTTCGTTCTCGCGGACGATGATCGCGGGGAGATCGCGGGCATGTGCGCGCTCCAAGCCGCCGTCGGCCTTCAGGATGCTTCTTACAGCTATCGCATCGGCACCGTGGTGCATGCATCCAAGCAGCTCAACGTGCATCGGGTGCACCCGGCTCTCTATCTCTCGAACGACTATACCGGCTGCACCGAGCTCACTTCCCTGTTTCTCGGGCCTGCCCATCGCGGCAAGGGCCTGGGCACCCTGCTCTCCAAGTCGAGGCTTCTGTTCATTGCGGAGTTCCCCCACCGTTTCGCGGAAAAGGTAATCGCGGAGATCCGCGGAATCTCCGACGATCGCGGCCGGTCGCCTTTTTGGGACGGTCTCGGACGACACTTCTTCTCGATGGACTTTCCAACGGCCGATCATCTGGTGGGAACCGGACACAAGTCGTTCATCGCAGAGCTCATGCCGAAGCACCCGATCTACGTGGTGTTTCTTTCGAACGAGGCGCAAGAAGCCATCGGGAAGCCGCATCCGAACAGCAGGCGGGCCATGGAGCTGCTCGAAGACGAGGGCTTCCACTACGAGAACTACGTCGACATCTTCGACGGAGGCCCTACCGTGGAGTGCCGCCGCGACGAGATTCGGGCGGTCCACTCGAGCGAGCGTTGCTTGATCGAGATCGGACCAGTAGAGGCCGAGGCTACGCGGTGCTTGCTCGCCAACACGCGCGTGCAGGACTTTCGATGTTGTGTCGCCCACATCGTTCGGCGCGACCCCGGTGAGGTTGTCATGTCGGAAGAAACCGCCCATCTGATGCGGATTCGAGCGGGTGACCAGGTGCGGGTGTTAGAGTTGTGATCGAGGCCTGATGCTACAGATCCACATCGCAGGCGCCTGGGAGGAGGGACTCGGCGCGGAGCTGCGCTCGTTTGACCCGTCGGTGGGAAGCGTGGTTTGGGAAGGACGCGCCGCCAGTGAGGCGCAGGTCGACCGGGCCTTCCTGGCGGCCCGCGGCGCGTTCGCCGGCTGGAGCAGGCTCGAGCTAGAGCGTCGCATCGACATCATCGGGCGTTTTGGCGCCCTGCTGGAAACGCATCGTGGGGCGCTCGCCGGCGCCATCTCGCTCGAAACCGGTAAGCCGACCTGGGAGGCGCTAACCGAAGTCGATTCGATGTGCGCGAAGATCGACATCTCGGTGCAAGCCCACGCCGAGCGCACCGGCACCACCGAGCGTGACTTGGGCGAGTACCGGTCCGCCGTACGGCATCGGCCGCAGGGAGTGCTGGCGGTGCTGGGCCCGTACAATTTTCCCGGCCACCTGCCGAACGGCCACATCGTGCCGGCCCTGATCGCGGGCAACACCGTGGTGTTCAAGCCAAGCGAGCACACCCCGTGGACTGCAGTCGAGACGACGCGGCTCTGGGAAGAAGCAGGGCTACCCCCAGGCGTGCTCAACCTGGTGCTAGGCGCCAAGGAAGTCGGCGCCGCCACGGCCGCCCATCGGGAGCTCGACGGCTTGCTGTTCACCGGCAGCGCTACGGTGGGGCACGAGCTCCACCGGCAGCTCGCGGGATCTCCCGACAAGATCCTCGCCTTGGAGATGGGTGGCAACAACCCGCTGGTCTTAGAACGAGCCGCCGACATCGACGCGGCGATCTACATCATCGTGCAATCCGCCTACGTCACGGCGGGTCAACGATGCACGTGCGCTCGACGTCTTCTGGTGCCACGGGACGCATTCGGACGACAATTGGTCGGCCGACTCGCGGAGGCCACGCGCAAGCTGAGGGTCGGCAGGTTCGATGATCCGGAGCCGCCGTTCATGGGCCCCGTGATTTCCGAGCAGGCGGCGAACGCTTTGGTCGACGCGCAGGCGAACATCGTCGCGCTCGGCGGCGAGCCGATCCTCACGCTCCGCAAGCTGAAAGAGGGCACTGGATTCGTCTCGCCGGGGCTGATCGACGTCACCGGCGTAACGAGCCTTCCCGACGAAGAGCATTTCGGTCCGTTGCTCCAGCTTGCTTTCTACGAGGATTTCGACAGGGCGGTCGACATGGCGAACGAGACGCGTTTCGGGCTGGCGGCGGGTCTCATCGGAGGCGAGCGCACGGTGTGGGAGCGTTTCCGGGAACGGATTCGCGCGGGTGTGGTCAACTGGAACCGCCCTCTGACCGGCGCCAGCAGCGCCGCGCCTTTCGGCGGCGTCGGCGCAAGCGGCAATCATCGGCCGAGCGCCTACTACGCAGCGGACTACTGCGCGCATCCAGTCGCCTCGCTCGAGCAGGACTTGCCGAAGCTTCCGGCCGAGTTGCCCCCGGGGATGGAGCTTTGAGCGCGCACGAGGTCAATTTCGACGGAATGGTCGGCCCCACCCACAACTACGGCGGCCTTGCACGCGGCAATCTCGCCTCGCAGCGAAACGTGCACGCGCCATCGAATCCGAGAGCTGCCGCAAAGCAGGGGCTCCGCAAGATGAAGTTGCTCCACGACCTCGGGGTGCCCCAGGCGGTGCTTCCTCCTCAAGACCGGCCGGCCGTCGATGTGCTGCGGGCCCTCGGCTTCGAGGGCACCGACCACGAGGTGGTCCGGAGAGCCGGCAAGGAGAGCCCTGCGCTGCTGAGCGCGTGCGCGTCGGCCTCGAGCATGTGGGCGGCCAACGCGGCGACCATATGTCCGAGCGCCGATTCGCGAGACGGCAAGGTCCACCTCACGCCCGCCAATCTGAGAAGTCATTTCCACCGGCAGATCGAGGTACCTGCGACCTCCCGATTGCTCCGCAGGATCTTCGCGGATCCGGAAACATTCGTTCATCACGCGCCCTTGCCACCGGCCGAGCCGTTTGGTGACGAAGGCGCGGCCAACCATTCGCGTCTGTGCCTCGAATACGCAGAACCCGGCACACAGCTCTTCGTCTACGGACGGCATGCATTGCGATCGGGCGCGCCTGGTCCATCGCGGCATCCCGCTCGGCAGACCCTCGAAGCTTCGCAAGCAGTAGCCCGTCTTCACGGCGTGTCAAACACGCGTCTCGCGTTCGCGCAACAGCAACCCGCGGCGATCGACGCCGGCGTGTTCCATAGCGATGTGATCGCAGTGGGAAACAAGAACGTCTTCTTCTTCCACGAGGACGCATTCATCGACTCGGGGCGGGTCGGAGAGGAGTTGCGAAGCAAATCGGATTTCGACCTTCACCTGATCGAAGTTGCTTCGAAGGACGTCCCAATCGAAGATGCCGTGGCATCGTACCTGTTCAACAGCCAGCTGGTCTCGCTTTCATCGGGCCAGATGGCGCTCATCGTGCCTGCGGAGTGCCAAGACTCGGCGCGCGTCTGGAGCTACTTGCAGGCGCTCCAAGAGAGCGACCCCTTCATCCGGCGAGTGGAGGTAATCGACGTGCGGCAAAGCATGGAAAACGGAGGAGGCCCCGCCTGTTTGCGCCTCCGAGTCGTGCTCGCGACCGAAGAGCTGGAACGCATCCACGGGCCGGTGCTCTTCGACGAAGATCTCTTTGGTAAGCTAGACGATTGGGTCGGGCGGCACTACCGCGACCGACTCGAAGAGTCGGACCTCGTCGACCCATCGCTGCTCGACGAATCCCGCGCGGCTCTGGACGAGCTGACGGGAATCTTGGCTCTCGGCGCGCTCTACGATTTTCAACACTGAGCCCAGCCGCAAGAAAGGAAGGCGCCTCGGGGGCGCTGAAACAGCGTCTCCGAGAAGGGAACCGCTCGGTTCCGTGCCTTTCGAGTCCACGATTTCCCGGCCATGATTCTGCTGGCGCAGGCATCATCAAGCCTCCATACCGTGGGCGGCATGTACGATCGACGGTTCTTGGGAGACGATATCCGGGCGGGTATCGTCGTTTTTCTCGTGGCCCTTCCTTTGTGCCTCGGCATTGCGCTGGCATCTGGGGCGCCACTGTTCAGCGGCCTCATCGCAGGCATCTGCGGTGGCATCGTCGTCACCGTGTTCAGCGGCTCGCGCATCGGCGTGAGCGGGCCGGCGGCAGGGCTCGCGGTGATGGTCGCGGCAGGAATCGAATCCATGGGCTTCGATGCGTACTTGCTTGCGGTGGTGTTCTGCGGCGTGGTGCAGCTCGTTGCGGGCTTCTTGAAGGCGGGCGTCATCGCTCACTACTTCCCCTCGAGCGTCATCAAGGGAATGCTCGCAGGCATTGGCGTGATTCTCATCCTCAAGCAGATCCCTCATGCGCTTGGATACGACGAGTCCTGGGAAGGCGAGCTCGAGTTCTTCCAGATGGACGGACACAACACCTTCACCGAAATCGGCTACGCGCTTTCCGCGCTGAGCCCAAACGCGATCCTGGTGACGATCGTGTCGCTCGTCATTCTCATTGGGTGGCAACATCCCGCGGTCAAAGACAAGCGAATCATCCGGGCCCTTCCTGCTCCCCTGGTCGTCGTCGCGTTCGGCATCGCAGTCACTGCGTCGCTCGCGAAGCTAAGGCCGGATCTGGCGCCCCCGCCCGAGCACCTGGTCGCCGTGCCGGTATCCTCTTCACTCGGCGAGTTTTTTTCGCACTTCACGGGTCCTGACTTCTCTCAAGTCGCCAACATCGAGGTGTACACGACCGGCCTGGTTCTGGCGCTCATCGCAAGCATCGAGACGCTCCTTTGCGTCGAAGCCACCGACAACCTCGACCCCGAAAAGCGCGTCACTCCAACGAACAGAGAGCTCAAAGCCCAAGGCATCGGCAACGTCGTGACAGGGCTCCTCGGGGGCCTGCCCCTGACCCAGGTGATCGTTCGAAGCTCGGCAAACGTCAACGCTGGTGGAAAGACCCGCTTGGCTTCGTTCGTTCACGGCGTGCTGCTCTTGGTCTGCGTAGCCTCCATCCCGCACGTGCTTAATCAGATGCCGCTGGCAAGCTTGGCTGCCATCTTGCTAGTGATCGGTTACAAGCTCGCGCGCGTCTCGCTGTTTAAGCAGATGTGGAAGGAAGGATTCTGGCAGTTTTTCCCTTTCATCGTCACGATCGTCGGCTTGGTGCTGACCGATCTGTTGACCGGGATCATGCTCGGCATGGGGGTCGCCGTCTTCCATATTCTCATCTACAATTATCAGCTCGATTTCTACCGCGAAGAAACCGAGCCCGGTCGCATCAGCATTCGGTTGACCGAGCACATGACGTTTCTCAACAAAGCGGCGCTCAAGCGCATCCTCCGCGAGATCCCGAGGGGATCGGACGTGACCATCGACATGACCAGCACGAAAATACTCGACCACGACGTCCGCGAGATCATTCAAGACTTCGCGACTCATGCGGAGGCCGACGGCATCGAAATGAAGATCATGGGAAATGCTGGGCCCAAGGTCGCGCTCACCGGCCCCCGATCATCGGCACACTGACGGTCGGGGCAGACAGAGCACAGCAGGGCTCGACCTCGCCTCGTCCGATTGGGGCCGCTGGCGACCGTTGCGTTTCGTCGCGCGGCTGCTGCAGTCGGGCATAGTCGCTCAGAAACCGTAGGTGAGCCATCGCCTGCTTCCCTGTTGGCACGGTGGCGTGAGCGGTGGGTGCTTTCGAATTACACTAGGCATGCGGTGCGTGAGCCACCCTGGAAACGGCTTGTCGAGGAGCTGAAGGATCAAGGCTACGAGAGCGTGTATTTGGACCGACTGAGAGCTACGCTCGATGTCAAGCAGCAGCACGCAATCTTGGAAAAAGAGATCATTCAGGAGATGGCCCATGCGCTCGGGCGAAGCGCCGCAAGAGTCGATCATGCGCTGCTCGAGCTCGAGCTGATCGAACGGGCTCTATGCTCCGAGACCGACCAACCTCGAAAGAACGCGCTGCTGTCGGCCCACGATGCCAAACGGGAGGAAGCGCTGAGGCTTCGCCGCGACCTGCTCATCCATCGGGAGGCGCTCGGCATCCGTCGAAACGACTGTCTGGAACGTCTCTACCCGATTCCTCCGCGGCGCGAGGATCCGGAGGGATGACGGGACAATGCGCTACCCTTCTGCCGATCGTCGACGAGGCGGCCGTGGAATCAAGACGGGCGTGCTTTCCTTGTAGCGGCGATAGCTCTCGTGATCGCCCCAGCGGTCTTCGGCTCGCTTCTCCAGCATGGGGATTCCGCTGACCTTGGTGAGAAGGAAAACCACGAAGAGCGGCGAGATCACGGTGACCCATTGCCAGCCCACCAAGGTGGACGAGGCGATCGTGAAAACGCCTAGCCATAACACGATCTCACCGAAGTAGTTGGGATGCCGTGACCATGCCCAAAGTCCGGTGTGCACGAAGCGTCCGGGGTTTCGCTCGCGAAAGCGCCGCTTCTGAAAGTCTGCAATCACCTCGATCGTGAACCCAAGCAGCCAAATCGCGGCGCCGAGCACGTCGCGCCAACCAAAAGCTCGCGGCGCCTCGGTGGTGATCGCTGCCAGGGCAGCCGAGGACGTCAGGAAGACCCATAGCCCTTGCAGCGTCCACGCAACGAAAAACCGAGCGGCGCTCGGCTTGATGTCATCGAATCGACCGTCGGATCCTTCGGAGCGAATGCGGCGCAGCAAGAACGTACCCAGCCGCGCAGCCCAAACGAAGATCAGCAACCCGAGAATCATCGAGCGTAGGTCGAATGCTCGGGAGGCGATGATTGCAAACCCGACCACGGTCACATAGGTCAGGCTGCCCGTGGCATCGTAGTACCGCTCGGTTTGCTTCGCATATGCAGGTAGGAACGCGATCCACTGGACTCCGAACGCCAGCGCCGCGCACAGCATGACCACGGGAATTCCGACTATCGAGGCTCCACCCTGGCTTGCCGCCCAAGCGACGCCAGCAGCGGCAGCCAATGCTGCCATCGTGACGATCGACGAGAGTGCGACGCGCTTGAAATCCATGCTCAGGGCTCGCTCACGGGTGGGGGCAGAATGCCTCAGTTTGCAGTTTTGTAGCCTGAATCCATGGCGGGGCCAGGAAGGTCACGCTAGGACCACCATGAGAAAGACGATGGAGGTATAGACCATGAGCCGCACACTAATCACGCTTCTGGCGGCATTCGTGCTGTCCGCCGCAACGGGGTGCACGGTGATCGAGGACGGTGAGGTCGGAGTCCTGATGAGCTTTGGCGAAATCAAGGACGAACCGCTCATGCCCGGCTTCACCCTACGGTTCCCGGTCGCTCGAAGCATCGAAACATGGAACGTGAAGCTTCAAGAGATCAAGGAAACCGCTTCGGTGCCGTCGTCCGAAGGCATGGTCGTCGGCCTGGATACTTCACTGCTTTATCGGGTGAAACCCGACATGGCGCCGGATATTCGAAAGAGGGTCGGCCTCACGTATCGGGAGACTCTCATCGTGCCGCTCTTCCGATCGGAAATCCGGAAAGTCGCGGCCGGACAACCGGTGCGAGACATGTATAGCGAAAAAGGCCGCGAGCAAATGAGTCAAAGCGTCATGGACAACTTGAGCGCAGTGCTCGGTCCCCAAGGCGTGGAAGTAGTGAACGTGTTGCTCCGCGACGTCCAGCTCCCGGAGCGGTTCAAGGCCGCAATCGAAGCCAAGCTCACTGCAGAGCAGAAAGTCCAGCAGAAGCAGTTCGAGCTGCAGCAAGCGGAAAAGGACGCGGAAATCGAGATCGCGCGGGCTCGCGGGGCGGCACAGTCGCAAGAGATCGTCCGTTCGACGCTGTCCGACTCGTACCTTCAGTACCTCTGGATCAAGACGCTGAACGAGAATCCCAACGTCATCTACGTAGCCACCGAGGCAAACCTCCCCATCTTCAAGAAGGCGCAGTAACCAGCGGCGGTGCTACTGGAACCTGAGCGAACTAAGGACTTCGTTCCGCTGCTGAGTCGTGAGCTCACTTGCCATATGAGCCCCCCAAGTGATCGTAGGGGTCTTCGCCCTCGCGAAGCTTCTGCTCGTAGCGGGTGCGGTCGATGAGTCTCTCCAGCCCTTCGGCGACGTACGCGAAGAAGTCGCGGCTCGAAAGAATGCCCGCGGCCTTTCCTTCCTTCGTCACGGGCAGATGGCGAATCCCTCTGTCGCGTAGAAGCGTTGCGCACTCGCGGACGTGAACGTGCACGTCGACGGCGAAAACGTCCGGTGTGGCAACCTCCGACACCTGGGTGGTCGCTGGATCTTTGCCCTCGGCGATCACGCGCGAAACCACGTCACGCTCAGACAAGATGCCCCGAATCTCGCCATCTTCGACGACGAGGACTGCACCGACCTCATTGTCTGCCATGGAACGGGCGGCCTCGGCCACCGTGGTGTGGGGTGCTGCGGTCACCATGTGCGTCTTCATCAATGAGCCAATGATTGCCATTCTATCTTCTCCTCTTGCTCGCAAGTCTAGGCAGGGAGGCGCGCCATGGCTATCGCAGAATCCGACTTCCGAATGCCTCGAGCGAACCAGGCAAGGACTCATCAGACGTGGTGCTCATCGTCTATCCTAGCGGGGGAAACGCAGCTCTGAGCCGGTCTAGCTCGCGCTACGAGTATTGGTTTCACCTGACACATGCTACTCATGGTCGCAAGGATCATGCCACCGCTCGGGCTCAAATGGATCTACCGAGGAAGCACCTAGGAACGCTCTTCGGTATCCTGATTGGGCTTGGGCTCGTATTGCAGCCGGCCGGCGTTTTGGCCGGGCCTCCCTTGATCTCCGATGATCCCAACACCGTCGGACCAGGAGTGGTTCAGCCCATCCTCGCGGTGAGCGTCGCGCATGAAGGCAAGACGACTTTGGTGCGCGCCCCCTTGGTGGACCTCACGGTCGGGCTCGTCGACTCGCTCGACATGACATTCATCGCGTCGCTCGACGGGCTGCCCATTCGCGCGGGGGAGGTGTGGTGGAGGCCCAACTCTTTGCTCGCCCCGGGCCTCAAGTGGGAGCTCTTCGAGACCGATCGAGGCTCACTGGCTTTGTCGCCCGCGTTTGCTGTCAACATGGCCAGAATCAGTCGCTCTTTCGCCTTGCTGCCCCTTCAGGGCGAGCTCGCCGTCGGAGCGCGCCGCCGGGCCGTGATCGGATTCGACGTTGGATACGAGCCGGTTCTCAACAGTGTCCATCGATGGTTCGTAGCTCCCTACGCGCGCTACTCGGTGAGTCGCAAGCTCGACGTCCTGTTCGAGACGTGGTGTCTGGGCTCCGGAGCCTCGGCCAATCTCGGCGGCTCCTTGGGAACGGACTACGGCATTCTCGGCAGCGAAATTCGACTTCTCGCAGCGTTGAGCACAGCGTTCGTTGCGTTCAATGCGCCTCGACTCGAGGTACGGGCGTATCTTGGCATCCAATACACGTTCGCAACCAAACGATCATCCGGCTCGAAGCAGGGGATGGCTGAGTCCGTTGCCTATCCGGCTGAACCCTGACCGGCGTAGGATCTGACCGAGTTTCGGCATTTGGGGGATTCGCGGTCTTGCGTGGCACGGTACCATTGGCTGCGACCCGCGATAAGCGCGTCGTGAACAGGCTCGCCGTGGGGGGCGAAGGGTGAAAGGAAGAAGGGAAACATGACTCTCATCAACCCTGCAACCGGAGGAGAAATGGGTCCGACCCCCTACGTGGATCTCGATGAGGCGAAACACGTGCTGCAGCAAGCACATCACGCTTTCGACGCATGGTCGCAAGCGACTTTGAGCGAGCGTGCCAAGCTGCTGCGAAGGCTCGCATCGACTCTTCGCGACAGAGCCTCGGAGCTTGCCCTCCTCGCCGCGAAAGAAATGGGCAAGCCCGTCAGCGAAGGGGAGGCGGAGGCCAACAAGTGCGCATGGGTGTGCGAATACTACGCGGACAATGGCGCCAGTTTCCTCGCTCCCAAACACGTAGAAACCGATGCGGAGCGGAGCTACGTGCACTTGGCTCCATTGGGCGTCGTGCTTGCCATCATGCCCTGGAACTTCCCGTTTTGGCAGTTCTTCCGATTTGCCGCGCCCGCTTTGATGGCCGGCAACGCAGTCGTTTTGAAGCACGCATCGAACGTTCCGGGATGCTCGGAGGCCATCGTTTCGTTGGTTCGAGAAGCAGGCGCTCCGAGCGGACTGGTCGGAAGCGCATTGGTCGAAGCGAAAGACGTCCGCGCGCTCATCGAAGATCGACGCATCGCGGCCGTGACCTTCACCGGAAGCACCGAAACCGGACGCAAGGTCGCGGCAGCCGCCGGACACGCGCTGAAAAAGACGGTGCTCGAGCTCGGAGGCTCGGACCCGTACGTGATCCTTCGAGACGCCAACCTCGAACGTGCTGCTGACATCACGGTCAAGGCACGTATGATCAACACGGGTCAAAGCTGCATTGCAGCGAAGCGCTTCATTGTCGTCTCGCCGCTGAAAAAGAAGCTGGAAGAGCTGGTCGTCTCGCGAATGAAAAGCCTCCAGATGGGCGATCCAACCGATCCGGCGACCAAGGTAGGACCGATGTCGACCGTGGGCCTACGAGACGATCTACACCGCCAAGTGCGCGAGAGCATCGATCGCGGCGCCAAGCTGTTGCTGGGCGGTGAGGTGCCAAACAAGGCGGGGGCCTGGTACCCGCCCACGGTGCTCACGAACGTGACGCGCGGGATGCCAGCGTACGAGGAGGAGCTGTTTGGTCCGGTCGCTGCAATCATCGAGGCCAAGGACGACGACGACGCGATCGACATTGCAAACGACAGCCGGTTTGGACTGGGCGCCGCGGTATTCACGGCAGATCAGAGCGAGGGGGAGCGAATCGCTCGTGCTCGACTTCGCGCCGGATCGTGCTTCGTAAACGACGCCGTTCGTTCCGACCCGCGGCTTCCATTCGGCGGCATTGGAGACTCGGGATACGGCCGAGAGCTCAGTTGGCTGGGTATTCAAGAGTTCGTCAATGCGAAGACGGTGTACGTGGCTCCTCGAGAAGCGCTATATTGAACGGGTGCTCAAGGCAGTGGGTGACAACAAGACTCGAGCCGCCAAGCTCCTCGGCCTCGACCGGCGTACCCTGTACCGGAAGCTGGAGCGATACGACAAGCGGCAATCGTGACTGTCTCCATCGAAACCATCCGCCATGCACACGAGCGGATCACACCGAGCATCGTGCGAACTCCGTTCGAGCTTTCCGAAACTTTGTCGTCAATCGTTGGCTCTCGCCTCTACCTCAAGCACGAGAATCAGCAATTCACCGCTTCATTCAAGGAGCGAGGCGCGCTGAATCGCTTGCTGGATTTGAGCGCCGCGGAGCGCGCTCGCGGCGCCGTGGCCATGTCGGCTGGAAATCACGCCCAAGCGCTCGCCTACCACGGAAAACGACTGGGGATTCCCATCACCATCGTGATGCCGCGTACGACGCCCAATGCGAAGGTCGAGCAAACCCGCGCCCATGGCGCAGAGGTGATTCTTCATGGAAGCCAGTTCGACGAGACGAGGGCGTTCACACGAGATCTGGCACGGGAAAGGGCCCTCACGCTCGTTCATCCATACGATGATCCGGCGGTCATTGCAGGTCAGGGCACGTTGTCCCTGGAGATGCTCGAGATCGGATACGGCATCGACACCCTCTTGATACCCATCGGCGGCGGGGGGTTGATCTCCGGTGTCGCGATTGCCGCCAAGGCGATTTTGCCGAGCATTCAGGTGATCGGCGTGCAGAGCGAGCGCTATCCGTCTGCACACCATCTCTTCCATGGGCTCGATCCAAGGGATATCCCTGATCACGACACCGTCGCAGACGGGATTGCAGTGAAGTCTCCTGGCGAGCTCACCATGGAGATCATCAGAGCACAGGTCGACGACGTCGTCTTGGTGCGTGAAGAGGACATCGAGCAGGCGATTTTCATGCTCGCAGAGATTGAAAAGACGGTCGTGGAGGGTGCCGGGGCGGCAGGCGTCGCGGCCGCTCTTCGTTACAAGGACCGATTTCAGGGACAGCAGGTTGGAACGATTCTCTGCGGCGGAAACATCGACATGATGACGCTCTCCTCGGTGCTTCAGCGGGGCATGGTGCGCAGCCACCGGTTGGTTCGGCTTCGAGTGGAAGTGCCAGACATCCCGGGCGCGCTCGGCCAAGTGACGCAGCTTATCGGAGAGCTCGATAGCAACATCGTCGAGATCAGCCACCAACGCGCTTTCGGCGCCTCCTCCGCACGCGCCGCGGTCGTCGAGATGGTTCTGCAGTTGCGGGGCGAAGAACAGGCCGAGCAGGTTCTCGATGCGCTCGGACGGCGCGGGCTCGAGGCGCAGCTAGTTCGTTGAGGCTCGGCGCTCTCCTGATTCGCCCTTCCCGCGCGCCTCACAGGCTTCGCGTGTCACACGGTGTCGGAACTCGAAGAGGCGCTCGAGACTGGCGCGCGCAAACCATCCGCCGAAGAAGCGCCCGAGCGCTCCTAGAGGGAGCTCGTACTCGATGTCATCGGTTAGAATGCACTTGTCCGGGCCTTGGGGCGTGACGATGTGCTTGTGGAACCACTTGGGAAATGGTCCCTTCACCATTCGGTCTGCGAACATCCTTCCCGGCTCGTAAGCCACGTGCTCGGCGACGATGGTTTGCCATAGCGGGCCGAGCTTGGCCTTCAGGATGACGCGAGTCCCCACCTCGAGCGAGGTGGGGGGCTGCACGATTTGTGTTTCTTGCCAGGGGGGTTGCAGTCGTTCGAAGGCATCTGGTGATTCGTGGAAGCCAAACACCGTTTCTGCGCTTGCCTCGATCACGCTCTCCTTCACGAATCGCATTGCTGGCTTTCCGAGGACGGGCGTCGATTACGCCGCGTCGAGGGTGGGCTCTCCCTTGGTCCAACCACAAGCGGTGAGCTCCCCAGTCTGCAGGGCATCTAGAACGCGCAAGACCTCGTCTACGTTTCGACCCACCGCGAGGTCGTTCACGCTCGCGAAGCGGATCATCCCCTCGGGGTCGACGATGAACGTGGCGCGCAGACATACCCCCGCTTCCGGGTGAAGGATGCCTAGAGCCGAGGAGAGCTCGCGCTTCGTATCGGCAAGCATGGGAAACGGCAGATTCTTCAAATCGGGATGGCTCTCCCGCCATGCCAGGTGCACGTAGTGCGTGTCGGTGCTCGCGCCGAGAACCTGCGCGTTGCGTTCGGCGAACTCGGAGCTCTTCCTGCCGAACTCGGCAATCTCCGTCGGGCAAACGAACGTGAAGTCCATCGGCCAGAAGAAGATGACCTGCCACTTCCCTGCGTATGTTTCGTTCGTGATTTCCTCGAACTCTTTGCCTGGGTCGGTGCTCACCACCGCCTGAAGCGAAAACTCGGGAAACTCTTGACCAACTGTATACATGTCTCCTCCTTGGTTCAAATTGTCTGAACAGAGTCAGGTACGCCGCCGGCGGCTTCGCTTCTTTCCGCGGAGCACGACCTGGTAGGCATGAACCTCGAACCCGTCGATGTCGTCGACGCGGGAAACGCGGAGCGCTTCCCAGGGCACGTCGTAGATTCGACCGGTCTCCTCGTCGATGAAGTGGTGGTGCTTCTCCACGTTGGGGTCGAACACGACGCGACCACCGGTGAGTGTGAGTTGGCGAATCAGCCCTTTTTCAACGAAGAGATTCAGCGTGTTGTAGACGGTGGCGCGAGACACCATCGGAAAGCGCTCGCGCACTCGGCTCCACACCTCGTCCGCCGACGGGTGTGCGTCCGTATGAAGCACGAACTCCGCAACGGCCACGCGCTGCGCGGATGGCTTGATGCCGTGTTTCTCGAGCAGAGCTGCTTCGTCTGGGCGCATTTACTTAGACTAAGTCTAAAGATAGATCTTGTCAAGGAAGGCTCAGACCGGCCAGCGCCCTGGGTTCGTCGCGACTCCTGGCACCACTAGTCCTCCCCCCAGCGACGGATCGGGCCTGCCAGCGACGTCTGGCCTATGCTTCGGCCTCTTTGGCGAGCCGGCCCCGGAGCCAAGATGACCCCGACCACCATTGCCATCCTCGGCTTCGTGCTCGTCCAGCTCGCGATTGGCTACTGGGCTTCGCGTCGCGTCGCCCACGAGGACGACTATCTCGTCGCCGGACGGCGACTGGGCGCGCCGCTCGCTGGCTTCTCCTTGTTCATCACTTGGTTCGGCGCCGAGTCGATCCTCGGATCTTCAGCTGCGATTCACCAAGAAGGTCTGTCTGGGGGCCGCGCAGATCCCTTCGGTTACGCGCTCTCACTCTTGCTGTTTGGGGCGTTCTTCGCTGCCCGTTTTTGGCGCACCGGCTCGATGACGCTCGCGGACGTGTATCGCATCCGGTTCGGCCGAACGGCGGAACGCGTGGCCGCTTTCGTGCTCATCCCACCATCGGTCTTGTGGTCGGCCGCTCAGATTCGCGCGCTGGGTCAGATCCTGTCTTTTCAGACCCCGCTAGGGCTGGAAGTCGCCATCATCCTCGCCGCGGTCATCGCCGTCCTCTACACGTACCTCGGAGGCTTGCTTGGAGACGTATGGACCGATCTGCTCCAGGGCATGCTGGTCGTGGTCGGCCTTTGTGCCACGCTCCTCGCGCTGGTTCACTCCTACGGTGGATGGGACGCGTCGCTAGGCCGCATCGAGCCGAGCCAGTTGCGGCTCGTGGCCGAGGGAGAGACGGTCCTCGCGCGGGTCAACGTCTGGCTGGTGCCGGTGATCGGGTCTCTCATCGCGCAGGAGTCGGTGTCGCGAGCGCTCGGATGCCGGAGCGCGCCGGCCGCCAAGAAGGCGGCGCTTTTCGCTGGCAGCATTTACCTCGCGCTCGGGGCGGTTCCGGTGCTCCTGGGCCTCCTCGGAGCCCACTACCCGCTTTCGCTGACGAACGGGGAGGACTTCCTGCCCGAGCTGGCCAAGCACACGTTGGGACCCATCGTCTACGTGCTCTTCATCGGCGCGATCGTCTCGGTGATTCTGTCGACGATCGACTCGTCGCTTCTCGCCATTGGCGCGCTTGCTGCCCACAATCTCTTTGGCGATCCCACTCGAAAGGAAGGGGATCGACGCCGGCTGCGCAGCGCGCGCCTCTTCGTGGTCGTTGCAGGAGTCGCCGGCTCCGTGATCGCGCTTTCGGCAGACAGCATCTACGGGCTCGTGCTCGAGGCAGACTCCTTGGGAACGGCGGGTATCGCCGTCATCACCGTCGCCGCTCTCTTCACGCGGCTCGGAGGACCCGTTTCCGCAAGCGCGACATTGATGGTCGCCCTCGTTTCTTCCGCGAGCGCCAAATACATCTTCGACCACGAGGCGCCTTTTCTTCTCTCACTGGCGCTGAGCATCGTGGTCTTCCTCGCCATCGTGCCGTTCGAACGTCGTCCGGCCGAGAGCTAGTCTCTCGCCGTGCTGAGATTCTCGCCGCTCTCGGCATCGAAAACATGCACGTACTGGGAGTCGAGCCCGAGCTCGAACGTGTCGCCTTCCCGCAGACCGGCGCTCGGATCGACGCGCGCAAGCAGCGACCGATGGTCGCCATTGTCGCCCTGCAATCCCAGGTCCTCGGGCAACTCGACTTCCTCGAAGCCTCGTAGGGCGACGTCGAAGTACACGAAGACGTCGGCGCCCAACCACTCGACGACCTCGGCCTGGACCTCGAAACGCAGACCCGGTTGCTCCTCCCCGCCGGCCTGCAGGTGCTCCGGCCGAAAGCCAGCAATCAGCCGACCTCGCGCCGCGCCGAGCCGCCGACCCTCCTCGTCTGAGAGTGCGATCGAGCCAACGGGAAGCACGAGCCTGCCGTTTTCCCATCGCGCGGGCAGAAAATTCATGGCAGGCGAGCCGATGAAACCGGCGACGAAGAGATTCTTTGGGCACTCATAGAGCTCTCGGGGAGTGCCGATCTGAAGCACTTCCCCCTTGCGCAACACCGCGATCCGGTGGCCGAGGGTCATGGCCTCCGTTTGGTCGTGGGTGACGTAGACCATGGTGGTCTCGAGGCGACGTTGAAGACGGAGAATCTCGGTGCGCATCTGCACACGGAGCTTGGCGTCCAGATTGGAAAGCGGCTCGTCGAGAAGGAACACCTTGGGCTTTCGAACGATGGCGCGCCCCATGGCCACGCGTTGGCGCTGACCTCCGGAAAGAGCGCGGGGCTTCCGATCGAGCACCTCTTCGAGCTCCAGGATCTTGGCCGCACGGGACACGCGCTCGTCGATCTCGGCCTTGGAGGCTTTCGCCAACTCGAGGGGAAAGGCCATGTTCTCGCGCACGGTCATGTGTGGGTAGATGGCATAGCTTTGAAAAACCATCGCCATGTTGCGGTCCTTGGGATCGAGATCGTTGACCACCTCGCCGTCGACTCGGATCTCCCCCTCGGTGACGTCCTCGAGGCCGACGATCATGTTCAGAAGCGTGGATTTTCCGCAGCCCGAGGGCCCCACCAAAATGAAGAGCTCGCCGTCTCGAATCGTGAAGCTCGCCCGGTTCAAGGCGGTAACCCCCGAAAAACGCTTGGTGACTCCGTCTAGCTCGATCTCGGCCACGTGCTCACCCCTTCACAGCTCCGGCGGTGAGCCCGGAGACGATGCGCCGCTGAAACGCAAGGACTATGACGATGATTGGTAAGGTTACCACCACGGAAGCGGCTGCAATCGAGCCAGTCGGTTGCTCGAAACGCGAGCTTCCCGTGAAGAACGCGATGGCCGCCGGCGCCGTGCGAGCGTCGTTGGTGGACGTGAGTGAGATCGCGAAGAGAAAGTCGTTCCAGGCGAAGATGAATACCAGGATGGCGGCAGTGAAGACGCCGGGGGCTGCCAACGGCGCAATGACGTGCACGAATGCTTGCACAGGGGTGGCGCCGTCCACGCGGGCGGCTCTTTCAAGCTCCCAGGGGATTTCCCTGAAGAACGCAGAGAGCGTCCAGATGGCCAGAGGCAGCGTAAATGTCATGTACGGAAGAATCAGCCCAAGCCAGGTATCGTAGAGCCCCAGCGTCCGCCACATGTTGAATAGCGGTCCGATGATGGAAACCGGCGGAAACATCGCGATGGAAAGCGCGGCGCCGAGGATCAAGCGTCGACCGGGGAAGTCCAGACGCGCGATGGCATAGGCTGCGAACATGCCGAGCAAAACCGCGGCCAGTGAAGAAATCGCGCCGATGCCGATCGAGTTTCGCAGAGCCGCGGAGAACTGAGGGTCCCGGAATACAGCCTCGTAGTGCTCGAAGCTCACCACCCGCGGCAAGAATCGATCGTCGCCTAGATCCGCGCTGCGCTTGAGGGACAAGGAAACCATCCAGGCGACGGGAATCAACGCGTAGGTCACCACGAGCAAGCTGGCCGCGCCCCACAAGACACGCTCGATGGGCTTTTCACGCTTCTCGCTCACGGAGCCTCCCGGTCGGCCACGTCGACCCCGAGCCCCTTCACGTAGAGCGCTGCGATGGCGAGCACGCAAAGGAAAATGAGAACGGAAACCGCCGACCCCAGACCGAGATTGAGCCGCGTGATGAGCGCATCGTAGCCCACGATGGAAACGGTGTCGGTGCTCTGGGCCCCTCTGGTTTGCACGAAAACGGTGTCGAAGATGCGAAAAGCATCGAGCGTCCGAAACAAGAGCGCGACCAGCATCACCGGTCGCATCAACGGCAAGGTCACCTTGAAGAAGCGCTGCACGGCGTTGGCCCCATCGACCCGTGCGGCGCGCAGCAAGTCGACTGGCACGAGGGTGAGGCCGGCGAGCAGCAGAAGCCCCATGAAGGGCGTCGTCTTCCAGATCTCGGTCTGGATGATGATGAAGAAAGCGGACCATCGCTCGGCGAGCCAAGCGCCTTCCAGACCCAACAGCGCGTTGACGAAACCGGTCGTCGGATCGAAGGCAAAGCGCCAACTCATCGCGGCAACCACCGTGATGATCCCGTAAGGAACGAGAAGCGCGGTGCGAACCAGCCGAAGACCCAACACTGCTCGGTGCATGACGAGCGCAAACACAAACCCGAGAATCAGCTCGCAAGAGACGGAACCCAGCGTGATGAGCGTGGTGTTGAACAACGCCTGCCACCAAGCCTCCGAAGTCAGCACGCTCACGTAGTTATCGAGACCCACGAGCTGCCGTTCATCCGGGAAACGCAGGTCGTAGCGGAAGAGGGAAAGCCACGAGGCATACAGCATCGGATACGCGGTCACCAAGAGCATGGCCGTCGCTGCCGGCGCGCAAAGCAGCCAGGCGAGTCGGCGCTCTGCCATGCGGCGCGCGCTCATAGCAAGCCCTCCGACCGCAATGCCCTCTGCACCGCATCGCGGAGCCGCTCCGTGTCTTCGGCGGGCTCGACGTCTCGCATGGGGTGGAGGGTGTGGCTGATGGCGAGGGAGACATCGACGTAGAGTGGTGTCTTCGGCCGGTGCACGGCATCACGCAAGGTCTCCCGCAGAAGGTCTGCAAAGGGGAAAGTCTCGCGCACCGCCGGATCGTCGTAAAGCGTGGCCGTGCTGGGAGGCAAACCGCCCATGGTCGCCGCCAAACGCTGGTTGTGCTCCGAAGCGAGGCACAGGGCAGCCTCACGAGCGAGCCCTGGATGACGAGTATGCGCCCCCACGCCCAAGTTGATGCCACCCACCGTGACCCGGCTGGGCTTTCCTTCGAGTACGGAGGGCCAACGCGCCCAACGCATGTGGGAAGCGACCTCGGGGGCATTGCTCTTCGCGCTGGGCCAGACGAACGTATAGTTGATCATGAAGGTGGACTCGCCTGTTTCGAACGCCAAACGGGCCTGATCCTCCCGTGTGGTTGCCAACGACGGATCGGTCGCGGGCGACTTCGCCAGTCGCTGCATGATCGACAGCGCCTGGCGAGTCGGCTCCTCGTCGAGCGAAACCGTGTCTCCATCGGGTCCGAGAACCGAGCCGCCAGCCGACGCGAGCAGAGAGATGAAGAACACCGTGAGGCCCTCGTATCGCTCCCCCTGCGCTTGGATGGTGCCTCGATCACCGAGGTCCTCCGCCATGCGGATCATCTGCTCCCAGGTCGCTGGCGGCTCTTTCACGCGGTCGGCCCGGTACCAAAGCAACTGAGCATTCGTCGTGAAAGGAACGGCCCAGAGCTCGTCCTCGTAGCTGGCCGTGTCGACGATGCTGCTCAGGCGTCCCTCGCGCGCCTTGCTCGCGAGATCTTCGGGCCACGGGAGGATCCAGCCGGCTTCCGCGAGCTCGGCAGTCCAGATGACGTCCATGCCGATGATGTCGATGGAAGAGTCTCCGGCGGCAAGCCGGCGTACCAGTTGCTCGCGCTGCTGGTCGGCGTCCGCGGGCAGAGGAGCAACCTCGATGGTGTAGCGGTCTTCGGAAGATTCGCTGCAACGTTTGGCAGCGCGCTCGAAAGCGCCTGACGGCTCGTCGAATACATACCAGCGGAGCTTCGGCCGCTGCGGGCTCGATCTCTGGCATCCCCCCATGGAGATGACGGCCGCAAAAGACAGAATGAACCAGGTGCTGCTGCTCGTCATGTGTCCTTCTTCGTGCGTCACCAAGGACTGTGAGCGCGCGGGACGTCGACACACCTTCTCAGGGAACCTTCCATCATTCAAGGGGCAAGCGACGTGGGCAATTGCCACCCTCTGGCAATTCGTTGCATGGTGACATGTCCGAACCGAATGGAGATCGTGCATTGAAGATCACTTTTCTGGGCACGCGCGGCAACATCGGTCCCAAAAACCGACGTCATCGAATGCATACCTCGGCGCTCGTCTCGTATCGTGGCCGGCGCGTGATGATCGATTGCGGCGAGACCTGGCGGGAGCGTGTCGCCCGTGTGGCTCCGCACGCCATCGTCCTCACCCACGCACACCCGGACCACGCCTTTGGCTTGGACGCGGGCTCTCCATGTCCGGTGTGGGCCACGGAGGATACCTGGGAGCACATCGATGATTTCCCAATCGAGCGAAACCTGCGTCACGTGTTGTCGCCCCGAAGCGCCCGCCAAATCGAAGGCATCCGATTCGAAGCATTCCCGGTGGTGCACTCCATACGTGCTCCGGCCGTCGGCTATCGAATTCATGCGAACCGGGTGGGCCTCTTTTACGTTCCGGACGTGGTGTGGATTCCGGATAGAAAAGCTGCCTTTCACCGAATCCTTGCCTATATCGGCGACGGCGCCACTGTCACGCGCAACATGGTGCGCCGTCACCGCAAGACCGGCGAGCTTTTCGGGCACGCCAACGTCCGACAGCAGCTCG
Source organism: Myxococcales bacterium SG8_38 (assembly GCA_001303415.1). Classification (GTDB taxonomy): domain Bacteria; phylum Myxococcota_A; class Polyangia; order Polyangiales; family Houyiibacteriaceae; genus SG8-38. The sequence goes on along the minus strand of LJTN01000020.1, from coordinate 9,147 downwards.
GCTGGTGTGCAGAGGAAGGCGTGTCACGCATGATCGTGACACATTGCGGCTCGGACATCGTGGGCAGCGATGAACGAACGGTCGGGGCGAAGGTCCGCGACCTCGCCGCCGAGCACGGCGTACGAGTCGAGATCGCACACGACGGGATGGAGCGCGTCTATGCCTGAGTTGCCTGACGTCGAGAGCTTCAAACGCTATTTGGACGCAACGTCTCTCCACAAGAAGATCAAGAACGTGCACGTCGGCAACGCAAAGGTCCTGCGGGGCATTTCGGGCAGGCGTTTGAAAGAGGCGCTACGCGGCCGTTCGATGGAAGAGACGAGCCGTCGTGGCAAGCATTTGTTCGCAGCCTTGGATGACGGCCGGTGGCTCACCTTTCACTTCGGGATGACCGGCCGCCTCGCCTACTTCAAAAGCCTCGACGACGACCCCGAGCATGACCGGCTGCGCCTCGACTTCGACGATGGCTATCATCTCGCTTTCGACAACCAACGGCTTTTCGGGCGGATCGGACTGATCGACGACTTGGATGCATTCATTGCCAGCCAAGAGCTGGGGCCCGATGCCATGGATTTTTCGCTCGACCAAGACGCGTTCGCAAAGCTGATGGACGGAAAGCAGGGCGGGATCAAAGCAGCATTGATGGACCAATCCCTGTTGGCGGGGATTGGCAACATCTATGCAGACGAGATCCTCTTCCAAGCCAAGCTGCATCCCGACACCCGAGTTCAAGATCTGAGCACGGACGCATTGCGAAAGCTCTACAGGACGATGCGACGGGTGTTGCGGGTCGCCATCGACCGTGGTGCGGGCTCCGAAGAGCTGGTGGACCGGTTGCCGAAGACCTATCTTCTGCCGCACCGGGAAGCGGGGGCAAGCTGCCCTCGCTGCAAAGGCACGATCAAGACCATCAAGACGGCAGGCCGAACGAGCTATTATTGCCCGCGGTGCCAACCGAAGCCTCGCGGCGATTAGCGGAGGTCGTCCCAGGTCGTTTGGATCGAGAACGGGGCGCGCGTCTCGGTTTCGCCTTCCAGGGTCACGCTTCCGCCACCCGTGGCCGTCAATGTCGTGAACGAGTCATTCGCATCGACGCCATCCGGGCCGATGCCAAGAGCGGCGCACGGCAGGGCGTCGGATTCAGCATAAAGGTTGATCTGGCCGCTGGCGGGGTAGTCGCCGTTCTCGAAGATCAAGGGTGGAAGTCCTCCAGCCACCATGCTCATCACTCCCACGCCCGGAACGCTGAAGACGCCAAACGGCTCGGCTAGCAAGTAGCCGCCCTGCTCGAGGTCGAAGGTGAAGTACAGATTGAAACAGCCGAACGCGTACTCCCTTTGCGCGTCCACACTGGCGGTGAGCCCGAGCGTAGGGTCTTCTTGGTCGACGACCAGATAGCGGGCGATCGCAGACTCCGGAGGTCCGGGCACTCCGTTGACCTCGACTCGAAATCGCCCTTCCAGAAGAACGGGAGCCCCCGGAACGTCGTCGTCCACGGACACGCTCAGATCCACGTCGGCGACGGTCAATGCAAAAGCCACTTCCGAGAAGCTGAAGGTGACCATGCCCGCGAGCTCGTCGCAGTCGACCAAGTCGAGCATCGCCGAGTCTCCAGCCGAAAGAACCAGATCGTCGTCTTCGTCATTCCAAGTCAGGTTGGATTCGCCGGAGATGCACAGACCGATGTCGCCGAGCTCACGCAGGCTCTTTCGAACGGCGGCGGAGCCGAGGGCATTCTGCGTCTGTATGGCCTCTACGATCGCTTGATACGCACCGCTCAGCCGCGGGAAGACCTCGATCGCCGACACGGCGATTCCTGCCAGGCCCGCCGCGTTCGATTCGGTGAACGAGACCCCAGCTCCTTCCGGACCGTTGCCGTCATCGCTGTCGCCCGTGGCACAGCCGACCGTGCTCAGGGTCAATACACAGAGCAACAAACAGTTGCGCGTTAGCTTCATCTGTCCTTCCTTCCCTCGTCGTCATGGGCAACGCGGCAATTTCTAGGCTCGGTCGAAGGCGCGGGCAACCGGCCTCCGGCGTCGCGAAAACCCCAAGAACCTCAAGAATGCGACGGCTCCACCCGCTGGTAGCTCATCTTGAACCGCAGGGGTGCAGGAAGCCGGTCCGCCGTGATGACCGTGTGGATCGTCAGGCTCTCGCCGTCGTCGCCGAGCACGAAGCGATTACGGGAAACGCTGCGCTCCCCCGCGAAGCGCTGATAGAGCGCCCCTTGCGCGTCGACACCGTGGCGAACCTCGAACACGTCGCCATCTTCGGGATGCCGCCAAGTGATGGGCTTGCCATCCGCAGGGGCGGAAACCTCCGGTTGGCCCGGTCTGTCGATCTGAATCTGACCCTCTTCCACCGAAACGATCACTCTCTTGGACGGCAGGTTTGGGGCGCGCAAGCGGCGCCGCGCGATACCTCGGATCAAGAAATTCATCTGGCTCACCACCTCTTCGATCGCGGCGTCCAACGCCTCGATGTCTTGGTCCCCGCCAACGTATCGGTACGTGCCTATGTACCTCTGTAGCTTCGGGTCGAGGGTGTCGGCTCGTGCCACGGAGAGGTCGTGGCCGACGAGCGCCCCGCCTAGCAGCAAACAGCACGCCCACGGGAGGCGCTGGATTGGGATCATGCAGGCTCCCCGCAAAACACGACCGCCGCCTCCCAGGGGCGCAGAACGTGCTTTGCTCGAGCGACGACAGGTTCGTCGTGCAGATTCGAAAAGAGACGCGATTGCTTGCCCGATGGTAGGTGCCTGAGGTCGAGGGACACGCTTCGCCGAGAAAAGTTCAGGAACACCTCGGCAGTCTCTGTTCGATCGGCATCCTGATAGACGCGCCGATAGGCCATGACCTTCTTCGGGTCGGCGGGCGGCTCGAAGAGCTCGAGCCCGCCCGACGACAGGGCGAGACTCCGGCGCCGCAGTCGAAGCATGCGCCGATAGGCCGCGAGAACCGAGGTGGAATCCGCTTTTTGTGCTGCCACGTTCATGATGGCGCTCTGCGGGTGGAGAGGGAGCCACGTCGAAGATGCCGTCGGTGGAGCGAACCCTGCGTTCGGTCCGGCATGCCAAGGCATCGGGCTCCGGCATTCGTCCCGGTTGGTCAGGATGCCGTGCTTGCGCAAGCGAGGCAGCAAGAGCTTCGGTAGAAAACGGAACCGGTGCGCGACTGGGTCCGAGGCTTTCTCGCGAGGCATGTCGTGGTGCGAGAGCCCGAGCTCGTCCCCGTAGTAGACGAATGGCACCCCACGCACCGTCATTTGGAACGCGGCGAGCAACCGGGCACGCGCGGGGTCGTTCCCCAAGCGTTCCATCTGGCGGGGCCTATCGTGATTTCCGAATACGTAAGTGGGATGCAACGGCTCGGGGAACGCGGATTCGAGCTCGCTCACCAATCCACGCACCGCCTCGGCCCGAAAAGGGGTTCGAAGGCTCTTGAACAAGAAGACCAGGTGAAGCCCATCACCCGAGGGTCCGCAGTACTCCCGCAGCAGATCCGGGGAACCGAACACCTCACCGACGAGAAAACGAGGGGGGTCGTCGAACTCGTCGACGGCGGCGCGGAGCTCGCGGGCAAAGGCGAAGGTATCAGGGTGGTTCTGGTTGTGCAGGGCTCGCTGAAAGAACCCGCCGGGGTTGTCCTCCGAAGGAATCGCCCGGAGCGAACGCGGGTTGTCGGCAAAGGAGGCGTCCTTGTAGATGGCGTTGAAGATGTCGAGCCGCAGGCCGTCCGCGCCTTCGCGAAGCCAGTGCCTGACCACGTCCAAGAGCGCACGCTTCACCTTCGGATTTCGGTAGTTCAAATCGGGCTGAAACGGCAGGAAGCTCGCCCAGTACCACTGGTCGGTCTGCTCGTCGTAGTGCCAGCCCGAGCCGCCGAGCATGGACCGCCAATTGTTGGGCGGTGCCCCACCGTAGGGCTTCTTTCCATCGCGCCAGATGTAGAAATCACGGTATGGGCTGTTGCGCGAGCTTCGCGACTCGACGAACCAAGGATGCTGATCGGAAGTGTGATTCAGCACCATGTCGAGAACGACCTTCATCCCACGAGCGTGAATTTCGTCGATCAAGCGACGGCAATCGTCGAGGGTCCCGTACTCGGGTGCGATTTCGTAGTGGTTGCTGATGTCGTATCCGAAGTCCACCTGCGGACTTTCGAAGAAGGGCGACAGCCAAATCGTCTCCAAGCCCAACCACTGAACGTAGTCGAGACGGTCGATGATTCCCGGCAGGTCGCCAATTCCGTCACCGCTCTTGTCGGCGAAGGAGCGGGGATAGATCTGATAGACCGTGGTGCGCTTCCACCAGGGAAGGTCGCTTTGAAGAACGTCGTGCTTGCTCATTACTTGATGATCGCGGCGACTGCGTGGTCGAAGGTCCAGTCCTCCATCGCATGCCAACGGCGCTTCCACTCGCTTGCTTTTTCGGGGTGGGCGCCGAAGTAGGCTTTCCACCACTCTTGCGAGCCCCCAGTGAAGGAAGCCTTTGCCTGCCAGGGCTTTTGCACGGAGTAGTGAATGACCTTGGCTTCGCGTCTGAGGGCGGCCTGCAGGCTTGGATGCCCCTGGAGAAACTGGAAGATGAAATTCTGAAGATTGTATCCGGCAGGCAGACGATGGGAGACATCCATCGCGTACCAATCCGAGAAGAACGTGTTCAAGAAGCCTTGATCCCCGCCATCGTAGCTGGGCGTCTCGAAGAGGGCATCGACCATTCGTTGGAACATCTCGGCCGACGGCTCGATGACCATCACGCCGCTGTTGAATCGGTCGGGCAGAAAGAAGTCGGGCGCAGCGGACAGCGAGGGACGCTCGAAGAGATCGTCGATGTTCTGCAGCGTGATCACGTCGGCATCGAGGAGGACGATCTTGTCGAGGTCGACGACCTCCCAGGCCCGGAGCTTGGTGAATACGTTGCTAAACCGTTCGAAGAGGTGGACCGTCCTCGGATTGGGGTTCTCGAGCGGCTCGACCGTTCGAATCTGCCACCCTTGCTTGGACAGACGACGCCGCGTCTCTTCCGACACGTCCGCAGTCACCAAGACGACGCGCGGCACGGTCGTCCCGTGAGCCTCGAGCGATTTGCCGAGGGCCTCGACGCCGGGGAGATAACCCTCTCCGTTGCAGAGTGTGGTGACATAAGCTCTTTTCATGAGATCGGCGTCTTGAAGGAAGGTGGCTTGAAATGACGGGCGCAGCAAGCGCCACGCCACGTGACCTTCTGCCCCACCGTGACGATGACGCGATCGAGCCAGGGTATTTCGGTTGGAAGGTCCTCATTTGAGGAATGCCAGAGGGAAAGCGGCGCCGAGCCGATTCAGTCGTGCGCCGGCAGATCCCAGGCTTCTCTCAGAGCCTCGTACTCGCTTCGCGGTAGCGCGACGAGCACGCCCGCGTTTCGTTCGAGCCAGTTGCTCAGGGCGCGAAGCGGTGCCTTTGCCATGGCCGTGCAACCTCTGACCGCCACCTCCGGGCCCTCCCAGACGTGCACGAAGATGCAGCTTCCGGCTCCGGGGACTGGCGGGGCTGCGTTGTGACCGACCAGGATGGCAATCTCGTAGAGATCATCGCTTCGAAGCATGTGCTCGGCGCTATTCCAGTCCGTTGCTTGGTCGGATGTCGAAACGATACGGTTGTAGTGGAGCGACGCTGGGTCGTCGACGCATCGAAGAGATGACGTCGCCGGGACATAGGCAAGCGATGTCTTCGGAGGCGATGACTCGTAGCCGTACATGGGACCGAGCTCGAATACGCCAGCCGGAGAGCGCCCGTCTCCTTCGCGCTTGACGGGTCCGCTCCGGCCGTCCGGCGCATCTCTGCCATGAAGGCCGCGACCCCAGCCGTATCCTGCATGGCCCAGCACCACGTCGATCGGAGCGCCGACTTCGGTCCATGAACGACCGGGCAGCCGCTCGTACCGCCGAAGAGATGCCCGAAACCCATCCCAGCCATCCGACACGACCGTCACCAACTGCGTCTTCTCCTCGCTGATGGGCCCTGCGACCATCGTCGGCTCCCGTGCACCCCGAACGGCCGACACGCAGCCCCCAAGACAGCAAAGCAACAACCAACGGTGCGCATTCAGCTCCATCCTGCTCGACCCCTCCCACAAGAATGATCACCACCGGCTCCAACTCGCAAGTCACGACCATCGAGGTACCGCCAGACCGCATATTTCCGATCGATCGTCCTAAAACTTGATCGCGCCTACCGGGCATCTAAGCTCCGCCCGTAAAAGGAGAGGGAGAATCGATGAAGAAGGCAAGCGTGCAGACCTCTTGGGCCCGATGGGCGCCGGTATTCGCTTCGACGATGCTTCTCGGCTGGGGGTCGAGCGTGTCAGCGCAAGAGGACGAGATTCCAGACAGCGTCGCCGTCGACGTCGAGGGCAGCAAGACAGAAACCGCGACTGAAGCCAGGTTCGCCGAAGCACCGGACGTCGAGAGCCTTCCGGACGAGGCTGCCAAAGAAGAGGATTCGGTCAAAGTCGACTGGAACCTGAGCTTCGGCGGCGCCGTCAATACGGGCAATACCCAGTCCTGGAACCTCAAGGCCGGTACGGGCTTTCTGCTCTCGAAGAAAGATCATCGTCTCACGATCGACTCGATATTCAACTTCGGCCGAGCCAGACCGGACGTTCTGGATCCGGACTCCAGCTATTCCACGGTCGCGAAGCAGTGGTTCTTCAACGCGCGCTACGAGTACTACTTCACCGACATGGATGCCATCTGGTCGAGCCTCGGTCTTCGTTGGGATCCACTGGCTGGGTTCGACCTCCAGCTTCTCGCCAGCGCAGGCTATTTGCGCGCATTCATCAAGGAAGAAGATCACCTCTTCACGGGCCGCATCGGCTACAGCTACACGTACGAGAATTACACCGATGAAGCCGTGGCGAATCCCGATGTGGCGATATTCTCGGAGACATCGAACATTCACGGCTTGCTCCTCGCTCTCGACTACGAGAACCGGCTGAACGAGCACGTCTCGCTCCTCTCGGGCATCACGTACATCGGCAACTTGAGCGAGATTCCTGCTCAAGACGCGACGGCCTTCGAGGACAATCGCGTCTACTTCACCATCGCCCTCTTGTCGCAGCTTTCGGACAAGTTCGCCTTGGAGGCGCGCTTCCTGTTGCTCTACGACAGCAAGCCCGCTGGTCTCTACAAGACCGACACCACGACACTCTTCAGCTTGGTGTACACCCCATTCAAGTCAGAGAAATAGCGGACATCCGCTTGAAATCGGTCGCGCTTCGCACGGGCCTCAAGCCATGCCGCGAATGTCAGACTGAGGCGTATCGAAGAACTCCGCGACGAAGTCCGTGGCGGGCTCGGCCCTGAGCTCTTCGGCCGTGCCGTGCTGAACGATTCTTCCTTTCTCGAGCACAAAGAGCTCGCCGCCCAGCACTTCTGCATCTCGCACGTCGTGGGTCACCACGATCGCTGGGCCGCGCTTGGTCTTCAAGTGGTCCGCCAAGAAGGTGCGCAACTTCCGACGGGAGCCAGGATCGAGCGTAGCGAGGGGCTCGTCGAGGAGCAGGAGCTTTGGTTGAACGATGAGAGCACGCGCGAGGGCAACACGCTGCTTTTCGCCGCCGGAAAGCTCGGAAGGCATTCGCTCGGCTAGGTGCGCGCACCCGAGATCAGCAAGAAGGCTCGCGGCAGCGTCACGCCGATCGGATCGGCGTTGCCGCCTACGTCCAACGGAGAGGCCAAACGCAACGTTGTCCGTCACGGGCAGATGGGGAAATAACCCAAAACCTTGCGGCACGTATCCGACTTGTCGCGCTTCGGGAGGGACATCTACGTCCTCGTTGGAGTCGAAGACAACCATGGAACCGATGCGGATGCGGCCAGATGAGGGTCGATGCGCGCCGGCGATCATTCGCAGAAGCGTCGTCTTGCCGGATCCATTCGGACCGACGAGCACCGTCGGCGTGTCATTACCATCGATAGCGACGTTCAAGTCGAGCGCGCCGACGCGTGCATGCAGCTCTACGTTCCAACTCACGACTGCGGCCCTTCCAAACCGGAGTCGCTTCGCTGGGGAGCCCACGACGACAAAGCTTGCGGGCCGATGCGCACCACGAAAAGAAGCACGATGGCGATGCCGACCAAAACCAAAGAGATCGCGAGCGCCGCACGGACATCGGCCTCGAGGGCCGTATAGATGGCAAGCGGCATGGTCTGGGTGGTCCTGGGCAAATTGCCCGCGAACAACAACGTCGCTCCGAACTCGCCGATCGATCTGGCGTACGAGAGGGCGGCTCCCGCAAGGAGACCTGCGGATGCCACCGGAACGGCCACCCGGAAGAATGCCACGGCGGGAGACGCGCCCAGTGTACGGGCGACGAGCACGAGATCCACGTCGACCCTGCGGAAGGCAATCGCGGCCGACTCGACATAGAACGGCGCGGCCACCACGACCTGAGCCAGCACGACGGCGACCGTGGTGAATGGCACCTGAACGCCGATCGCCTCGAAAAAGGGGCCGAAGATCCCCCTGCGTCCGAAGGTCTGAAGCATTGCCACGCCCAGCACTGCGGGGGGAATTACGATCGGGAGCACCACCAGCAGCTCGACGACGCGCGTGTAACGTGGAGGTCCCACCGCCAACCACCATGCCAGCGGAGTTCCCGTGGCAACCACGATCGCCAGGCTCGTCAGGGTGGTGCGCGCGCTCAGGGACAGAGCCGGCAAGAACAGCGGATGGCGCACGCCCGCGATTAGCTCCGAAGGTGAAGAGGACAGTCCGAGAGCGAGGAGCGGCAAGACGATCAAGGCGAGAAGAGCGAGCGAAGAGCCCCATGCAAGCAAGGAGGGGAGCAAGGGGGTGCCGCGAAACGTGTGCATCACTCGGTCACGAATCCGTGTTGCGCCAGGATGCCCTGGCCTTCCTCGGACTGAACGTAGGCGATCCAGCGCCCCGCGAGCTCCGGATGGGCTGACCGTTCGATCATGCCGATGTGATAGTCCGCCCGCACATTCAAGACCGCCGGTATGGGCACGATCCGGACCCGGCTGTAAGGAGTCACGTCCGTTCGATACACGACCGCCGCATCGGCTTCCCCGAGCTCGACCTTTGCCCGCACCAAGCGAACGTTGCCTTCTTCGGATACCACGTGCCCAAGCACCCCGGACT
>LJTN01000019.1 GCA_001303415.1 Myxococcales bacterium SG8_38 | reverse complement strand
GCGGAGCCGCCCGCCGGGCGCCGGGATGATGCGATCCGCGGGCTGCTGCTCCTAGCCGAAGACCCGATCGGGGCGGTGCGGGAGGCGGCATTCGAATCGCTCGGCGCGCTCGGGGCAATCGAGGCCACGTCGCTGCTGCTCGCTCGGTTGGACGACTCGCATCCGGGGGCTCGACAGGCGGCCTTGCTGGCGGTCGGCCGGATCTCACCGGAGCGCGGCGCCGAAGCAGCGACCGCACTGCTCGAGGACTCACGCCCGGAAATGCGATTCGCGTCGATCTGGACCCTGTCGGCGTTGGGCCCCGAGCACGCGGCGCAAATCGCGAGGGGCTTGGATGACCCGGACGCGGAGGTGCGCTTGCTCGCATCGCAGTGCCTCGGCGACCTGAATGCCGCTCACTACGCCGACGCGATCGCCGGGTTGCTCGACGACGCCGTCGACGCAGTACGGTTCGGGGCCGCGGCTTCGCTCGCCGCGCTCGGTGATGCACGAGGCGCACCGACGCTGCGCGCCTCCCTGAAGCGGCCCGAACGCGCGCTGCCCGCCGCGATCGGGCTGGGGGACTTGGCCGATCGCGAATCTCACCAAGAGCTCACGCGCCTGGCGAAGCACCCCTGGCGCTCCCCCATCCTGCGCGCGGCCGCGGCTCGGGCGCTGGTCCGGTTGGGGGATCCCGCCGGAGCGGCCGTCATCAAGCGTCTGGTTCGAAGCTGGCGTATCGAGGCTCGGCAGTACGCCGTGGAGCTGGTCGGTGAGCTCGAGCTGACCTCGCTGGTGCCGGATGTCCTGCGCAGCCTGAAGCGAAGCCGAAGGGCGGAACATCCGGTCTACGAGGCCGCCCTCGAGCGCCTTGCTCCGCGAAGCCGCGAAGCGGCGGCCTTGCTTGCCTCGATCCGCGACGCAAATCACCCTGTGAAATGAGCGCGCGATGATTCTGTTCGATACCCACTGTCATCTCGATGACCCGCGACTTTCCGAAGAGCTGGACGATGTTCTCGGCCGTGCGCGACAGGCCGGGGTGCGCCGCATCACGACCATCGGCTGCGCTCGCGACGCCGATTCGGTGAGGTCCGCCGTGAGGATCGCGAATCAGCATCCCGGTTGGGTCTCGGCGACGGTCGGAGCTCATCCCCACGATGCGAAGTATCTGGACGAGGCGCTCTACGATGCGATCCGCGATGCCGGCACCGAAACGTCCGTGGTTGCCATCGGAGAAACCGGCCTCGACTTCCACTACGACCACTCTCCGCGTCCCGCCCAAGAGGAAGCGTTCCGACGGCAGATCGCCATCGCCCGGGAGCTTGGGAAGCCTTTGGTGATTCATACCCGAGAGGCCCCGGACCAAACTCTGCGAGTCTTGCGTGAGGAGCGGGCGAACGAAGTCGGGGGGATCATCCATTGCTTCAGCGAGGACGCCCGGTTCGCTGCCGCCGCGTTGGATCTGGGCTTCGTCTCCTCATTCAGCGGAATCGTGACCTTTCCCAACGCCGCGGAGGTCCATGAAGCGGCGCGAAAGCAGCCCGCAGATGCACTGCTGGTCGAGACCGACGCCCCTTACCTGGCACCCGCTCCCAAACGCGGAAAACGCAATGAACCCGCGTACGTAGCTCATACTGCGAGGCGCATCGCCGAGCTTCGCCGTGAGGACCCGGAGACGCTGGCCCAAACCGCTTACGACAACGCGCTGCGCATCTTCGGACTGCGTGACTGAGCGCGCGGCTGGCGGCGCATCGGCATCCGCCTTGACTCACCCTCGCGCCTCACTATTCTTCCGGCCCTTTTTCGGGGGAGATACCTGTGAACACGAATCCCGGACTCATCGGCACCAAGCTTGGAAATACCCAGATCTTTCTGGAAGACGGGGAGGTGCGTCGCGTCACCGCGATCCAGGCAGGGCCCTGCGTCGTGGTGGGCAAGCGAACCCCCGACAAGGACGGCTATGCTGCCTTGCAACTGGGCTTCGGCTCGCGCCGCGACAAGCTCGTGCGCAAACCCGAGGCTGGCACCTTCAAGAAGGCCGGCGTGGAGGCGCCCCGCATCGTCCGTGAGTTCCGCATCGACGCGGAGCTGCTCGAGCGCTTCGAAGTCGGTCAGACCCTGGGCGCATCCGATATCTTTCAGGATGGCCAGTTCGTCGACGTCTCCGGCACCAGCAAGGGCCGAGGCTTCGCCGGCGTCATGAAGCGGCACAACTTCTCCGGTGCGGGAACGGTGGGCCACGGCACACACGAGTACAAGCGCCACGGCGGCTCGATCGGCCAAAACATGACCCCGGGCCGAACCCTTCGAGGTATGCGCATGCCCGGCCAATACGGCAACAAGAAGGCCACTATTCTCAACCTCAAGATCGTGAAGGTATTGCCCGACGAGAACATCGTTCTGGTCGACGGTGGTGTGCCCGGCCCGCGCAATGGCTTTCTCACCATGAAGGGCGCCATCAAGAAGGCCGCCGTTCCGCTTCCCGAACGGCCGGCCAAGCAAGAGGCCGCCGAGCAAGCGCCGGAAACCACCGAAGAGGGCTAACTGCCCCGGCGGCGAAAGCAGGACCATCACGGTCGTCGCGCGAGGCGCGAAGGCTACCCTGCCCGCTCCGTCTACAAGCTCCAGGAGATCGACCGGCGGGTCGGCTTGTTCAAGAAGGGCCAGCGAGTGCTCGACCTCGGCGCAAGCCCGGGCTCTTGGACATTGTATGCGGCGGAGCGTGTCGGGCCGACCGGCCGCGTGCTCGGGATCGATCTAGAGGCCTCGGAGGTCGCGCTTCCCGCGCACGCCGAAATCCGAGCGCTCGATGCCTTCGAGGCCGACCCGGAGTCGCTTGGCGGACCGTTCGATCTGGTGATCAGCGACATGGCCCCGAAAACCAGTGGTCAACGACACGCCGACCAGTACCGTAGCTACGAGCTCGTGATGCGGGCGCTCGAGCTGGCCAAAGCGGTGCTTGCGCCGGGGGGTGCATTCGTAGCCAAGATTTTTCAGGGCGCCGAGTTCGAAGATGCCCGGGATGCGCTGCGTGCCGTGTTCGACAAAGTTCGGATCATACGTCCCGAGGCGACGCGCGACGAAAGCTACGAAGTCTTCTTGGTGGGATTGGGCTTCCGTCCGTCTATTTGATCGCCTCGAGCCGAGCGCGGGCCCGGTCGGCATAGGGCCCGTCAGGGTCGAGCTCGATGGCTCGGCGCAGATGCGCACGCGCCTTTCCGAAATCTCCGCGCTTCGCGAGGATCGACCCGTACGCGTATTGAAGCGCGGGGTCCAACTCGTCCTGGCGCAGCGCGCGTCGCATGGTCTCCTCCGCAGACTCGAGATCCCCCGTTGCATACTGAGCCAGAGCCAATTCGGCGAGGAGCTCCGTGGGAGGCGGCTCGGCGGCGAGCTCGAGCGCGTTACGAAGCACCGGGACGGCTTCCTCGGGGAATCCGGCACGCCGTAACCCTTCGCCGACGACGATCGACAGAAGCACGTCGCGACGCACCATGGGCCTCGCCGCTCGAAGCTCGGTGGCGGCGTCGTCGGGTCGTCCCATCGCGAGGAGCATCATAGCGAGGTTGATGCGCGGAACGGGATCGCTTGGAAGACGTTCGATCGCGGCACGATACTCCCTCTCGGCGTCCTCGAGCCGGCCTCGGTCCTCGTAGGCCAGAGCGAGATTGAAACGGACTGCCGCATGTGCCGGGTCGATCGCGGCCGCGCGTTCCAGCATGTCGATCGCCTGCTCCAGTTTTCCGGCTTCGCGCAGCAGAACGCCCAAGTTGTTGAAAGGGTCTGGAAAACGAGGATCGATGTCGGTTGCACGACGATACGCCTGTTCGGCGGACGCCGTGTCGCCCACCCCCTCGCTAGCCAAGCCGACGTCCAGCCAAGCGCGCGCGTCCTGCGGGTCGTCGGCAACCGCCTGTCGGAAAACCCGAAGCGCCTCCTCGGGCCTGCCCTCCGACAGCAAGCGCTCCCCCTGGAGCACCATGGGTGTGGCCGGAGGGCGGCTCACCTCTTCCACTCGAATCGTTTCGGGCGCACCCTTTTGGCTCGAGGCGCATCCAGCGAGCACCAAGCCGATCATGGGCCAGCACCACGAGGCGCTTGCCCTCCTCATCATCGGACCTCGGCTCGTGCGTGAAGCGCGATGATGCGGTCGTACAGCGCGCGTTGCAGCCGCTTCAGCCGCTCTGGGTCTCGAAGCTTTTGGCCGTGCTCGTCCGCCACGTAGAAGACATCGGCCACCCTCTGCCCTTCGGTATTCACCTTGGACACCGCGATGCTCAAGTTGAGCTCGTGCAGCGTGCGCGCGATCTCGTGGAGCAATCCGACGCGGTCTTTGGTGAACACGTCGACCACCGTGTATCGGGAGGACGCATTGTTGTCGACGCTGATGTGCGTGGACACTTTCGGTCCCGGACGCACGGACCAAGGAGGCGGCGTGCTCTGACGCGCAATGAGATCCTGCGCCGAGATCCTGTTGGTGAGACGACGGGTGATGTCTTCTTTGAGATCCTCGGCGAGCTGTGCGGGCATGGGAGTGTGATCACCCACCTTGACCCAGAATACGTCGAAGGCCTCGTCACCCATCTTACGGGCTCGGGTGTAGATCTGTGCGGTCAGAATCGAAAGATCGTGCGCCGCGAACACGGCGGTGAGGTCGGCGAGCAATCCCGGACGATCCGCCGAGACGATCACGATTTCCTCCACGTCCTCGCTGGGCCCCGGGCCCACACGCACCGTCACCAGCTCAGCACCGCGGTCGCGGGCAATGCGCGCATGCCGCCGCACCACGTCGACGGGGTTCGCGAGGAAGTACCGATCCGGCATCTCGTCGATGAAGCTCTGGAGCTCCGCTTGCCCGGCGTCTCCCGCGAAGCCAACCACGGCCTGAAGCTTGACTTCCAGCACGCGATTCTCGGTTTGTATCGGTGCACTGCCCGATTCGAGATCGGCCAGCGTGGCGAGGTACAGGTCCTCGAGCGCACGAGCCTTCCACGACGTGATGCCGTCGGGGTTGATGGTGGAAATGATCGCGATCGTGCACAGGAACAAGTCTCGCAGACGCTCCGGCGTCTCCACGATGCTCACGACCTTCCGCAGGCACTGCGGATCGTGGATGTCCCGCTGCGTTGCCCAGCGGTAGAGCGTCTTCTGATTTTGAACGAGCCATCGCACGTGCTGAGCGTCGACGGGGCTCAGTCCGAGGCGGAGTGCGACGCTTTCAGCCATTCGCGCGCCGGCCTCCTCTTGGTCGCGCCCCCGTGTGCGCCCCAACGAATGGAGCAAGACGGCCAAGAACAACGGGATGCGCCTCGGGGCTTCCGCGGCCAGGCGCGCAGCCAGTGACCGCATGCCGCTTTCGCCCCTGGTGAGCGCCTGCAAGCGTTCCAAAGCTTTGATTGCGTGAATGTCCGCCGTGTAGACGTGAAACACGTCGTGGTAGACTCGTCCCACCAGCGGCTCGAATTCCGGAATCATCGCAGAAACCAGACCGACTTCGTGCAGCTCGGCAACCATCGACCCGCTTCGAAACGCGGACTCGTCCACGTTCTTCAAGAGAGCCAGAAAGAGCTGTGTCGCTTCCTCGGAGTCTTGGAGACGAAGCCTCCATCGCTTGTCCGGTGCGATGCGTGCAATCGCGTCGAGGGCCGAGTGGTCGGGTCGCTTCCGATGGCGAGTCGCCTGGTGGTAGAACCGAAACGCGAGCGCAGGGTCGCCATCGAGTCGTTGCGGGTTCTCCAGGGTGATGGAGCCGTCGGCCAAGATGATCCCGTGCGCCAACTTTCGGAACGTCGTGGCGCGATTGCGCGGTCTCGCGCGATCGAGCATTCGCTCTGCAGTGAGCGCGACGATGCGGGCGTGTCGATAGTAGGCCTGCATGAACTGCTCGACTCCCAGCGTCACCCCGTCGACGAAGCCGAGCTCCTGAGCGATTTCCTCCTGATCGCCAAACGTGAGACGATCCTGCTGCCGGCCTGCGCGCAGGTGAAGCAGATTGCGCACACGCCACAGCATCTCGCGCGCATCTTCGAGCTCGCGGACTTCGCGCGCCAGGAGAGCCCCCGTGCGCACGTAGTCTTGCTCGTTTCGTGCGCCCCAGCGCGCTCTGGCCGCCCATTCGGCGACGTCCATGTCTCTCAGGCCGCCGCGGCCTTGTTTCACGTCGGGCTCGAGCAAGTAGAGGCTGCCGCCGAACCGACGGTGACGCAGCGCCGTGTCGTGCTCGAGCGCCGAGAGGAATTCGACCAAGTGCGGTTCGAAGACCTGTTCGCGGGCCCCGCGTTCCAGGTCATCGAGGAGGGCCCCGTGTCCCGCGATGCGACGAAAGTCGATGAGTGTCGTGGTGGTGCGAATGTCTTCGCGAGCCAGCCTCAGGGTTTCTTCGACGCTGCGGACTGCATGCCCGATGTCGACGCCGAGGTCCCACAAGGGATAGAGCAACCCTTCGGCCAGAGCGCCCACGAAGGGGTCGTCGGAGTCGTCAGAGAGGAACACCACGTCCACGTCGCTGTAGAGGCCTAGTGTCGACCGGCCGTAGCCGCCCACTGCCACCAACGCGACCCGACCCCGCGGCGTCTTTCCCAACGCCCGTGTTGCCGCATCCGCGGCGCAAAAGAGCGCGCTCAACAACCCGTCGAGCGCCCGGGCGTGCGAACGTGCCGTGAGCACTCCGGGGTCGCCGCGACGCACCGCGTCCTCGAACGCTCGGCGATATCCGCCGAGGTACCCGCTACAAGTCCTGCCGAGCGTGGGTGCGAGGCCACCTAGATCGACAACGGGGCTGGATGCATCCGACAACGGTTGGCGAGTATGACCGTGCGCCTCGAACGGAGCAAGGTAGTGCCTCACCGGCCGTGCAGGTAAGAAGCGATGCCGGACGCGAGCCCTTCGGCGACCGCCCGGCGGTAGGTGCGGCTGGCCAAAGCCCGGGCGTCCGGCTCATGGGTGAGGAACGAAGCCTCCAGCAGGACCGCCGGCATTCGAGCGCCGACCAGCACGTAGAACATGGCGCGACGTACCCCTCGGTCGGCGAGCTCGGGCAGAGCCAGGCGGCCTCTCCTCAACGTGTGCTGTTGGATCTTTTCGGCCAGCGCCAAAGACCCTCTGACTTGGCCTTGTCGGTGGTGTCTTGCGAGCAGGCTCTGAATTCCCGAAACCTCCGACACCCGCGTTCCGTTCTCGCGGGCAGCAAGGCGCAATGCCTGCCGGTCGTTGGTCGTGTCCAAAACGAACGTCGTGACGCCTCCTTTTCTCGTGGGCTCGGAGCTCGCGTTCAAGTGAATGGAAACGAAAGCATCCGCTTCCATCGCGTTGGCCAGAGCGCACCGCTCTTCGAGCGAGAGCGTGACATCGCTCGAACGTGTGAGCATGACTCGCGTCCGCGGCATGATTGCGCGCAGTCGGCTCGCGGTGAGCTGAGCGAGCTCCAAGACGAGATGTGACTCGACCAGCCCATGCTCTTCGCTGGCTGCACCGGGTTCCCGCCCGCCATGGCCCGGGTCCAACACCACGAGCGGCTTGGTCCCCGCGCGGGGCCGTGAGGCGGCGCTCACGTCGACGACGATGCGGTAGGGGTCGGTCAGGTAGAATACGCGCCCCGTCGCACCGGGCTGCAGGTCCACCACGACGCGCGGGTCAGGCGTAGCCAGGCGGACTCGGAGCAATCCGCCCTCCCCGACGAAACGGGAGGCCGGAAGCGAATCGTCCCACTCGGTATCTTCGAGCCAAATGGCGATGCGGGTCGGGAGCACGCCCTGCGGCGGAAGCTCTTCCTGTCGAAACAGTGGGGCGCCTTCGAACGCCAGCACCACGCGAGCGCCTGCGGCGTCTGGCGCTTCGACCCCGTACACGTCGATGCGGGTCAGGCGAGCCTTTGGGTGCTCTGTGTCGGTTGACTCCCCGACCTGCGGCATCGGTTCGGGAAGATCGAAGGGTCGGCGCGTCGTCGAGTCGTCACGGCAGGCGGCGACGACTAGCATCGACCCCACCAAGCAAAGTCCCGTGCTGTTTCGCCCGCCTCGAATGCTCGCGTGTTTACGCGACCGCTGCACGTCGGTCAACGGATGCCCTCGTTGACCGCCCGCGAGCGATCGCCTAGCTTCCGCGGCATGGCGGGCTTGACCTATCGCGATGCGGGTGTCGATATCGAAGCGGGCGACGAGCTCGTGCGACGCATCAAGCCGCTCGCTCAATCGACTCATTCAGAGCACGTGCTCGGCGCGATCGGAGGTTTCGCCGGGTTGTGCTCGGTTCCATCCGACATCGAAGACCCAGTTCTCGTCTCGGGCACCGATGGGGTCGGAACCAAGCTCAAGCTCGCCTTCGAGCTCGAGCGCCATGACACCATCGGCATCGACTTGGTGGCCATGTGCGTCAACGACATCATCACGGTGGGCGCCCGGCCACTTTTCTTCCTCGACTATTTCGCCACCTCGAAGCTGGACGTCGACCGTGCGGAGGCGGTCCTCGAAGGAATCGCCGAGGGGTGTCGCAGAGCTCGGTGCGCATTGCTCGGAGGCGAGACCGCGGAGCTTCCCGGTTTCTACGCGACGGGCGAATACGACCTCGCGGGGTTCGCGGTGGGGGTGGTCAGCCGCAAACGCATCATCGACGGAAGCGCCGTGCGTCCAGGAGATCGACTGGTTGGCTTGGCTTCCTCCGGACTTCATTCGAACGGGTTTTCGCTCGCACGCCGAGTGTTGTTCGGCGGAGAGCGCCCGGCCTCGGTTCACGACCGGTTCAACGACCGGGAGACACTGGGAGACGTTCTATTGCGTCCCACGAAGATCTACGTGGAAGCGTCCCAAATCGCGCTGGCTCACGACGTCCACGCGATGTGCCACATCACCGGCGGCGGTCTGCCCGAAAACCTGCCACGCGTCACACCGAAGGGACTCGGAATGAGCATCGATTCCGGCTCTTGGTCTCCCGACCCGATCTTCGATCTGATTCGCGGCCGGGGCGACGTGGCCGACTCGGAAATGCGCCGAACGTTCAACATGGGCGTGGGCTTCGTCATGGTCGTGAGCCCGGAACGGAGCGCGGGGTTGGTCGAAGCCATGGATGCGATCGGGGAGCACGCTTTCGTGATGGGCGAAATCACGGAGCGCGAAGGTGTGTCGTTCTCAGCGTGAGACCTACAATGAATGTCGTCGTTCTCGTTTCCGGTCGAGGCTCGAACTTGAGAGCGATCTTCGAAGCAATCGACGCGGGTACCTGCTCCGCAAAGATCGTGGGCGTCGTCTCTGATCGAAAAACGGCGGCGGCTCTGGATCTCGCTGCCGAGCGAGACGTTCCCACGCGTGTGGTTCCGCTTCGCAAGATCGATGGTCGGGAGCGCTGGAACGAACAGCTGGCGGAAGAGGTTGGCATGCTCGGGCCGGACCTCGTCGTTCTCGCGGGGTTCATGCGTGTCTTGGGCGCGCCCATGCTGAGGAGGTTTCCGGGGCGAATCATCAACATCCACCCTGCCCTCCTTCCTTCATTCGCGGGACATGACGGGCCTGGCGATGCGCTCGAGGCGGGGGTGCGCATCACCGGATGCACGGTTCACGTCGTCGACGCAGGCGTGGATACGGGACCAATCATCGCGCAGACCGCCGTGCCGGTGCTCGGCGACGATACCGCGGACACTCTGCATGCGCGGATCCAGGTGCAGGAGCACCGGCTTCTTCCGCGGGTGATTCACCAAATCGCAATCGGAGCCATCGAGCTCGATCCATTGCGCGTCAACACGCCAGTCTCGGATGCGAGCCGGTCGTTGACGGTGCCAGACCTCTAGAATCGTGCCTACCAGCCATTACGACGTCGTCGTCCTCGGCACCGACTTGGAACCGCTCTTGTGCGCTTCGCTGCTTGCCCGCGAAGGGCTACGCGTGTTGGTGCTCGGCCAGGGCGTGCCAGAGCCCTCCTATGCGTTGGACGACGTCGAGGTGGAGCCGTTCGGGCTGCCGATCACGGGGATGCAGAGTCCGATCATCCGAAGCACGCTGGAGGCGCTCGCGCTCAAGCAGGACGTCCGACAGAGAATGGCAGAGCGCGGCCGCGCATTTCAGCTGCTCTTGCCGGAGCACCGAATCAACGTCTATCCGGAGACCGATGCCTGGCTCGATGAGGTCGGCCGGGAGCTTCCCGGTGTCCGCAGGCAGGCCGCGGACATCACCCGCACACTCGGCGAGATACGGACGGAGCTCGACATGGTGGTCGGTCGCGGTCTGATTTGGCCTCCCGAGACGTTCGTCGAGCGTCAGCAGTTCTCGCTGACCACTTCGACGCAGCGATACGACCGGCAGGGTCACGGCTGGACCTCCTGGAAGCAGCTCGCGGCCCGGCATCCGTTGCGCACGGGATTCGAAGCGGTCCTTCCACACCTGTCAGGTCTCTTGCCTCACCAACATGCGGATGCGACGCGCGCCCGCCTACACGGTCACCTGCTTGGAGGCGTCTGCGAGCTCACCGGCGGATGGACCTGGTTTCGGGAAGCGCTCTTTGCACGAATTCGTTCCTGGGGCGGCGACGTGCGGCCTCGCGACCGCGCGACTTCGATACGCCATCCGAGCCGTCATGCGCACACGATCCACGTGGCGCGGACGGAAGAGGAAATCGGTTGCTCGCACATCGTGCATGGCACGCCAATCAGCGAGCTTCTTCAGCTGTTGCCCGATCGGGCTTCCATGAGCTCGCTCTTCGAACG
Source organism: Myxococcales bacterium SG8_38 (assembly GCA_001303415.1). GTDB lineage: Bacteria > Myxococcota_A > Polyangia > Polyangiales > Houyiibacteriaceae > SG8-38. The sequence goes on along the minus strand of LJTN01000019.1, from coordinate 31,108 downwards.
TGTCGGCGAGCCCCGCTCACGTGCGTATCGCGCTTCCGTCCACGTTTTGCTCGACCGACGTGGCTTGCCAGAAGCCCTTCAACCGCTCGCCATGCTCTGCACCAGAGCCACTAGCCCGGACAACGCTTTCTGGCTCCGATCCCGTGGCGTGGACGACGGCCGCACTTTGCTGTCGGCCACCAGGCTCATCGAGGAGCATCTGGTCGACACCGCCTCTTCACCAATCCGCTTCGTTCGTGCCGATGCGCTCGAGGCGCTTCGGACCGTGATTCCATTTCTGGATGATCACGTCATCTGGGTCGACAGCCCTCATGACGGCTTGCCGCCACAGCGACTTCGTGGCGACACCGAACTTGTGTGCAGTGATCCCTGGATGCGCGGCCCTTACACGATGAAGGCGATCTACGAGTATCCCACGCGCCGTGCTTTGGGCGTGTGTGCGCTGCCTACCCGAGCCCCGGTTCGTGGCGTATTCTTGTGCAACGATCAAGTGGCGCCGGGTCTCGGCTTCGAGGGCTCGTTTCTCGCAGCCACCTCGGTTGCGAAAATCGTTTCCTCGCAGTACCGGAAACGCGCCTGGGTGCGGCGCGGCCCATGGGGGCGTAGGGGCGTTTAGGGCGCTTGGGCTGCCGCTCTGATATGCTGAGCGCATGGCGGCACCACAGGAAGCACCCAGATTGAGTCTGCGGCAGTTGCTACGGCTCATGGTCGAGCGCGGCGCGTCGGATTTGCACATCACGGCCGACTCGCCGCCGCAGCTCAGAATCGACGGCTCGCTCGTTCCTCTGCGAACGCCGCCTCTCAAGCCACGCGAGAGCAAAGCGCTCTGCTACGAGGTCATGACCGAGGATCAGCGACTCAGATTCGAAAAAGGCCACGAAATCGACTTCTCCTTTGGTGTCAAGTCACTCTCGCGCTTCCGCGCCAACGTGTTCTTGCAGAGGGGCGCCGTAACCGGCGCATTCCGCGCGATTCCGTTCGAGATTCGCCCGCTGTCCAAGCTCGGCGTGCCGCCGGTCGTGGAAGAGCTCTGCACGCGGCCGCGGGGATTGGTATTGGTGACGGGACCGACGGGATCCGGCAAGTCCACCACGCTTGCGTCCATGATCGACAAGATCAACAGCGAGCAGCGCCATCACATCGTGACGGTCGAGGACCCCATCGAATTCCTCCATTCGAACAAGGCCTGCATAGTCAATCAACGAGAGGTCGGCTCGGATACCTTGGGCTTCAAGGACGCGCTCAAGTACGTGTTGCGCCAGGACCCCGATGTCGTCCTCATCGGTGAGATGCGGGACCTCGAGACCATCGAGGCGGCGCTCACCATCTCCGAAACGGGCCACTTGGTTTTCGCCACGCTTCATACGAACACCGCGGCACAGTCGATCAACCGTATCATCGACGTGTTTCCTTCTGGACAGCAGAGTCAGATTCGCGCCCAGCTCTCGTTTGTGCTGCAGGGGGTCCTCAGCCAGATGCTACTACCCCGCGCGGACGGCCCGGGCCGGGTCATGGCGTGCGAGGCGCTCGTCCCCAACCCAGCCATTCGCAACCTGATTCGCGAGGACAAGATCCACCAGGTGTACGGCATCATGCAGACCGGCCAGGGCACGTCGGGCATGCAGACCATGAATCAGTCGCTGCTGCACCTGGTCGCCCATGGGGTCGTCGATCGAGAGCTCGCCACGCTCCGGTCCCCCGAACCCGACGAATTCCGACAGAACCTCACGAATTTGGACCGAAAAGGCTACCAGCAAGCCATCCGCACCGGCGCCTGATTCGGCGTCCCGCCAGATTTTGATTATCGTGAAGGGCGGGGGCTCAGGTGATGGAAACCACGGCTCGATACCCATGCTGGGTTGCGTTGACGGCACTCACGGTGTCGCTCTTCGTGGGTGTTGGCGCCCGCGCGCAGGACACCGGGCAAGGTCGTGTGGAGCAGGCCTCGGTCGAGGATCGGGCGAAGGCGGCCGAGGCCTACGATGAAGGGACTGCGGCCTACCTCGCGCAAGACTACGACCTTGCGGCGCATTGGTTCGAGCGAGCCTACCGACTCGTACCGACATCGGCTGCCCTACTGCAAGCCGTCCGCGCCTATCACAAGGCCGGGGAATCCATCGGCGCGGCCAACCTGGCATTGGAGCTTCGCAACAGTTACCCGAATGACGAGCGCGCTCGAGCGGCGTCGGACGCGGTGATCGAATCCGTGAAGGCAGAAAACGTTCTGGTGGACGTACGATGCGACGAACAGTGCACGATCGAGGTCGACGGCACCGTGTTGCGCCACCCGGTGTTCTTCACGACGCCTGATGTCGAGCATTCGATCAAGGCTGCCTTTGCGAGCGGTGAGACGTCGACCTTCGTGAAAGGAAGCCCCGGCGACAGCGAGGACCTGACCCTGAGAGCGCCCGTTCCGCCACCACCTCCGCCCATCCCGCGCTCGGCTTTCTTCTCTTCGCTCGGTGCGACGGTCGCACTCGGCGCCGTCACGGTTTGGTCCGGAATCGATGCAAACAAGGGCGTGAGCGCATACGAGTCCGCTGCCAGGTCAGCGAGCTCACCCGGCATCAACGACGGCGACTCGCCGACACCCGCGGAGCAAGCACAGGCTCTTCTGGAGGACGGCCAGAGCGCGGAGCGCCGCACGAACATCCTGATTGGCGTGACCGCCGCGATGGCGGCCACCACCGCCGTTTTGGGCGTATTTACGAATTGGAAGGGGGAGTCCCGCGAAAGAGCCTCGAAACGAGTCGAGCCTTCCATCGGAGTCACGAAAAGGGGCGGGGCAGTCGCGCTCAAAGGGCGCTTCTGATGAACGCACCGGCTGGCGCTTCGGGAGACGAGCGATTGTCGAGGCCCATGGCGGGCCGTCAGCTGGGCCGCTACGAGATCCTGACCCAGCTCGCTACCGGGGGGATGGCATCGGTCTACATCGCGCGCGCCCAAGGCGTCGCCGGGTTCGAGCGGCTCGTCGCCATCAAAGTGCTTCATCCTCATCTAGCGTACGAGCAGGAGTTCATCTCGATGTTCTTGGACGAAGCTCGGCTCGCAGCGCGCATTCGTCACATGAACGTCGTTCCAACCCTCGACATCAGCGACAGCCCGGGAGACGGCTACTTCCTCGTCATGGAGTACATCGAGGGAAACCATCTCGGCGTGATGCTGGGACGCGCTGCCAAGAGAGGGGAAAGACTTCCGCGGCCCTTCGTGTTTCGGGTGTTGATCGACGCCCTGCAGGGTCTCGGCGCGGCTCATCGGCTCACTGACGAGAACGGAAAGCCTCTCAAGCTGGTCCACCGTGATGTCTCACCGCACAACATCTTGATCGGCACCGACGGGATTGCCCGTCTGACCGACTTCGGCGTTGCCAAAGCGGACGTGCGCATGGCGTCGACGCGGGCCGGGCAATTCAAGGGCAAGCTCTCGTACATGGCGCCCGAACAGGCGGCATCCAACGAAACGGACCAACGCTCCGATCTGTTCAGCGTGGGAATCATCTTGTGGGAGTCGCTGACGGGAAGGCGTTTGTTCAAGGGCGACACGAACGGCGCCACGCTCAACAAGCTACTGAACGACCCCATCACGAAGCCCTCGGAGCTCTGGCAGGATCTCGAGCCTTACGATGAAGTAGTGATGAAGGCCCTGGACCGGGATCCCGATCGCCGCTTTCAGACCGCCGACGAGCTTTCCGAAGCCCTGGATTCGGTGGCCGGACGCGGAGGAGTCGCCAAGACGCGTGATGTCGCCGAAGTCGTTCGCGACTTGGATGCGGAGAAGCTGCAGGACGAGCGCCAACGCGTGCGGGATGCCATCGAGTTGCTGGGACGCGCCGAAATCGGCGCGTCGAAAGTCCCGATGCCGCGGGATAGCACGGGGCGAGTGAGCACGACGGAGCTGCAAAGCGCGGGCACGGGGTCCTTCGTCCATGGTCGCGCATCCGGGTTGGACGACGCGCGCGTTCCCGCCCCGCCCGAGTCCCAACTGCTGAGGTGGCTCGTGATGCTGCTGGCGGTGGTGGTGTTGATGTACGCGGGGTTTCTCGCGTGGCGTCTGTTGCGCACCTCGCCGGACGAGGTGCCGGTCACACTCCCCGAGCCCGCTTCGGAGCTTCCTCCGGACGAGCCCTCGCCGCCGCCTTCGACCGAGCCGGACGGCCCTCCCATAGAGGAAAAAGACCAAGCGCCCGAGCGGGATCGACTGCGAGAGACGCCGGAACGCAACACCAGCGCCCCCGCCCCCAGACCTCGCCGCCGCCGAGTGCGTGAAAAAGCGCCACGCGAAACGCCACGCGCAACTGCGGCCGAGGAGCAGCGGACCACGCGTCCCCCGCAGCCGCCCAGACCCAACCCGGTCGACATCGACATCGACAACCCCTACCGGAACTGATCAGGTTTGTAGCAGCCACAGCGGAATTGCTCCGCCTTTTGACCACACGATTCCTAATCAGCTAGGATTTCGAAAGGCCCAGAGGGGATCGGGCGGAGAATTCATGGCCGAGTGGGTATACGAGGCGCGCACTCGCGCAGGCGAGGTCCAGACCGGAGTCATCGAAGCGGACACCAAGGAAGCGGTGCAGTCGCGGTTACGCGCCCGGCAGCTCAACCCGGTCAAGATCAAGAAGAAGGGCCGACAGCTCAAGCTCGCCCTCGGCACTGGGGTCACGCCCAAGGAGCTGGTCGTCTTCACGCGTCAGTTCGCCACGATGATCGACGCGGGTCTTCCCCTGGTCCAATGCCTCGACATCCTCTCTTCCCGTGGAGAGAACAAATCTCTGAACGCCATCCTCAAGGACGTGAAAGAGCACGTCGAGCAAGGTGGCACCTTCTCCGAAGGATTGGCGCGGCATCCGAAGCTCTTCGACGAGCTGTTCGTCAACCTCGTCCGCGCCGGCGAGATGGGCGGTATCCTCGACACGATTCTCAATCGACTCGCCGGCTACATCGAAAAAAGGGTCAAGCTCCAGCGTCAGGTGCGTGGTGCCATGGTGTATCCCATCGCGATCTTCTTGGTCGCGGTCATCGTCGTGGTCGTCATGTTGGCTTGGGTCATTCCGAGCTTCAAAGGCATGTTCGCCGAGTTTGGCGGCGAGGAGTCCCTTCCCGCGCTCACGCAGCTCGTCATCGCCGCTTCGGAAGGATTCCTTTCCAACATCGTTTGGATCGTGCTCGCGACGGCGGGGCTGGTCTTCGGCATCGGTTGGATCTACCGGCAGCCGGCAGGCAAGCACTTCTTTCATCGGACACTGCTGGTGGTTCCCATCCTCGGCCCGGTCATGCGAAAGATCTCGGTCGCCAGGTTCACACGGACACTGGGAACGCTGCTGTCCGCAGGTGTTCCGATTCTCGACGCACTCGACGTGGTGAAGAAGTCTGCAGGCAATGTCGTCGTCGAAGCGGCCATCGAGCAGACCTCCAACAAGATTCGCGAAGGCCGGACGATGGCTGAGCCTCTCATGGAAACCAATGTGTTTCCGCCCATGGTCGTTCAGATGATCGGTGTGGGCGAGCAGACTGGCGCCCTCGACACGATGCTCAACAAGATTGCGGACTTCTATGAGGACGAAGTCGACATTGCCGTTGCGGCGCTGACCTCGTTGCTCGAGCCGCTCATGATGGTGTTCATCGGCGGCATCGTCGGCGTCATTCTGATTGCGATGTACCTGCCGATCTTCTCGATTGCCGGTAAAGTCAAGGCGGAGTGATTCAGCCGTCCGAGAGCCGGACTCGACAGCGCGAGGAGCCCAACCCGCATCGACGCCTGCAATGGGTTCTGGGCGGGCGGCTCATCGTAGCGACGGTTCTGCTCGGCGCGACCATGTACTTGGCGCTCGACGCGATCCGATACGGCCGCTTCACGCCCACCTTTCTCTTGATCTTGATTTCGGCCATCTATGGCTCGTCCATCCTGTTCGGCGTCTGGCTGCTTCGCGGACGTAGAGAGCATCTCGTTGCTGCCTCCATCACGACGCTGGACGTATTGCTCATCACGGGCTTGGTCTACCTGACCGGCGGGGCCGGGAGCATTTTTTCCTTTCTCTACGGCGCCCAAATCCTGACCGCCGCGCTGACCTTGGGAACACGCGCCGCCTACTACACGGCGGCGGCTAGCCTGGCCTGTTACCTTCTTCAGGGGCTGGGGCTCAATCTGGGATGGTTGCCGCCCCCGCCAGACCAACCGTTGAGCCAATACATGCTGAGCTCGCGAGACTTTCAGCTGGCGTTGGTATCGAACCTGGTTGGAATCACGGCGGTCGCGCTACTGGCCACCAATCTGGCGCGCCGAGCACAGGTCGTGGGCGCTCGCCTGCTCGAAGCAGAAAAAAGCGCGGCAAGGCTGGAGCGCCTCAACGACGACATCGTGCGCTCGATTTCTTCGGGCCTGATCACCGCCGACGACGACGGTCGGATCCTCGGAGTCAATCCCGCGGCGCGCGACATTCTCCGAGACCGCGCGGGAGCGCTCATCGACCAGCCCCTCTCGACCGTGTTGCCGAATTACACCCAGGAGCGCATGGACGAGCCGCCGAAACGCGCCGACGCGGTGGGCCGACGGGCGGATGGAACCGAGTTTCCAATTGGCTATACCTTGAGCCCTCTAGTCGATGCGAGCGGCAACCCGTCGGGCTTGCTCCTGTCGTTTCAGGACCTCACCGAAATCAAGACTCTGCGGGACGAAGCGGAGCGAGCCCGACAACTCGCCGTGCTCGGGCAGCTTGCCACCGGTCTTGCGCACGAGATTCGAAATCCGCTCAGCTCCATCTCGGGATCGGTGGAAATGGTGCGCGAGGGCAATGCGCTCAGCCCCGAGGATGGACGACTGCTCGGAATCGTGATCTCCGAGGTCGACAGGCTCAACTCGTTGGTCACGACGATGCTGCAGGTCGGTCGCCCGAGCAGAATCGAACCGCAGCCAATCGACTTGCGCTCGATCGCCAGCGACGTGGTGGCAGTCGCGCGTGGGGAAGCTTCCCCCAGCAATGGGCTCCGAATCGACGAAATCTCGCCCGACGAGCCTGTGATCGCCAGAGTGGACCCGGATCGGATGCGCCAGGTCCTCTGGAATCTCGTGAAGAACGCGGTGCAAGCGTCTCCCTATCGCAGCACGGTGGAGGTTCGCACGGGGCGCAACGGAGACGGTCGCCCATTCGTGGAGGTCGCTGACGAGGGTCCGGGCATCACCGAGGACCGTCGAGAGCGGCTGTTCGACATGTTCTACTCGGGGAGGAGCCACGGTGTCGGGCTCGGGCTCGCATTGGTGAAGCAGATCGTCGACCAGCATGAGGGTCGGATCGACGTGATGGATCGCACGGGACGGGGTACGATCTTCCGCGTGACCCTACCGGGAGCCTAGACCGACCGTACGAGCTCGGAGAGACGAGCGCCCGGATCCTCGGAGCGCATGAGCCCTTCGCCGATGAGCACCGCATCGGCGCGGCCCCGAGCCACCTCGCGCAAATCCCCGGTGGCCCGCACACCACTCATGAACACCGCGACATGCTCGGGCGGTATTCGATTCACGGCGGCTCGCGCCGCCTCCATGTCGACTCGGAAGGTGCTCAAGTCGCGTGCATTGACTCCGATGATGGCCGAGCCAAGCGCGATCGCACGGTCGACCTCGCCGACACTGGCGGCCTCGACCACCGGTTCCATTCCAAGCGCGCGCGTTCGAGCGATCAGCGAACGGAGCTCCCTGTCGTCGAGGGCGCGAACGAGCAACAGGACCAGCGACGCGCCGACATCGAACGCCAGATCCACCTGGACCGGATCCAAAACGAACTCCTTGTACAGAACCGGCACACGGACCGCGCGTGCAACGCGTCGCACCAACAGTGGAGAACCGCCGAAACCCGGACCGTCGGCGAGCACGCTGATGACCGAAGCACCGCCGCGTTCGTAGCTCTGGGCCACCCGCACGCCCTCACCGGGGCTCCACGCGCGAATTTGGCCGGCGCTCGGGCTTCGAAACTTCACCTCGGCGATCACCGAGGGCGCGCGACCCGATGCACGCCGAAGCGCCCGAATCCCCCGCTCGCCACGGGACGGTTCCGGATGGCGCTCGACGGGCCGCATCGCAGCCACGTGGCGGCGCCTCCGCTCGTTTTCTCGCCGCTTTCGGGCGAGGATCGCCGCGAGGTAGTCGGTCATCGCTCCTGGGTGAGCCGAGCCCAATGCTCGAGCTTCCTTCGGGCGGCGCCGCTGTCGATCGCCAGGGCGGCTTTCTCCGCGCCCGATTTCGGGTCGTCGGCAATCCCGGTCACGCACAAGGCTGCCGCTGCGTTCAACACCACCGCGGCACGAGCCGGGCCCTCTTCGCCATTCAAGACATCGCGAATGACCTTTGCATTGGCTCGGGCGTCGCCACCCCGAAGCCCATCAAGCGAAACCGCCGACAGACCGAAGTCGGTCGGCTTCACCGTGAAGGTCGTCACTTGCCCGTTCTCGAGGGCGGCGACTGAAGTCGGACCGGATGGGGAGACCTCGTCCAGCCCGCCCTCGCCGTGCACTACCCAGGCCGCAGTGGTGCCCAGCGAGCCGAGGGCTTCTGCGAGCTGCACCAAGCGAGCCGCCTCGTAGACGCCCACCACCTGATGCGTTGCCGAAGCTGGGTTCGCAAGCGGCCCGAGCAAGTTGAACAAGGTGCGAATTCCGAGCTCGCGCCGCACGGGCGCCGCGTGTCGCATGGCCGCGTGGTGGCTCGGTGCAAACAAGAACCCGATGCCGACCTCCTCGATGCAGCGCTGAACTTTCGCAGGGGAAAGATCGATTCGCACGCCCAGCGCCTCCAAGACGTCCGCGCTCCCGGCTTTGGAGGACACTGCGCGATTCCCGTGTTTGGCGACAGCCACCCCGCAGGCCGCAGCGACGATCGCTGCAGCCGTCGAAATGTTGAACGTGTGCAAGCCATCGCCGCCGGTGCCACACGTATCCAACAGCGGACCCTCGACCGCCGGACGGATCGACTCGCAGTGGCGCCGAAGCGAACGGGCCGCAGCCGCAATCTCCACCGATGACTCGCCCTTCATGCGAAGCCCGACCACGAACGCCGCGATCTGAGCGGGTGACGCTTTGCCATCGAGGATCGCATCCATGGCCGCCTCTACGTCAGCTGCAGACAGATCGCGGCCGGCCACGATCTGTCTGATGGCGTCGGCAATCACGCGGCCCTACCCGTCACGAGGGACGACAACCAGTTGTGGATCAGCGCGTGACCGTGCTCGGTCAGGAAGGACTCGGGATGGAATTGGACCCCTTCGATGGGAAGCTTTTTGTGTCGAATTCCCATGATCTCGTCCTGGTCGGTCCAGGCCGTGATCTCGAGCTCCTCGGGAATGGTGTTGCGCGCGACGATCAACGAGTGGTAGCGCGTGGCGGTCAGCGGGCTCGGCAGGTTCGCGAACACTCCTCGACCGCAGTGATGGATTTGCGAGGTACGCCCATGCATGAGGCGCTCCGCCCGGACCACCGACGCGCCGAAATGCTGCGCGATGCTCTGATGCCCTAGGCACACGCCGAAAATCGGCGTCGTCGTTCCCAGATGCTCGATGACCTCCAGGCTGACTCCTGCCTCCTCGGGTCTTCCGGGGCCGGGGCTGATCAGAATGCCGCTCGGTCCGAGCGCTCGAATCTCGTCCACGGTCACCGCGTCGTTACGCTTCACCACGACGTGTGCGCCCAGCTCGCCCAGGTATTGAACTAGGTTGTAGGTGAACGAGTCGTAGTTGTCGATCACGAGAATCATGGATCCCGATCGCTAGCGGCTTCGCGTGAGCCCGTCAAACCAGCCTCGATCATACCGCCTCGTAACCACGCTCTCTCAGAAACTTTTCGAGCCGCAGGTTGATCATCTCCGGATACTCGAGCGCGGCATAGTGAGTCGCCCCGGGGATGATCATGATCTCGGATCCGCGCGTGCGCCGGGCCATGCGCTCCGCTGCAGAACGCGGAGTAAAGACGTCGCGGGATCCGGCGATGATCAGCACCGGAACGTCGATCAAAGGAAGTAGATCCCAGGCATCGTGCTCTCCCATCTTCTCGAGGAGTCGGATGAAGATATCCATGTCGAGCGTCCGGAACTTGCCGACCAGCTCGTCCACCACCTGCCCATCCAGCGTCCCGGCGGCCAGCCCCACGCGTTTGACCCACGAGGCCGGATCAGGCAGGCGGGTTGCCTGGCGCACGACCGCTTCGATCGCGCGGGGAACGGACCGCAAGCTTCGAAGAACGGGCGGCAGCAACCGTCCGATCAGATTCAAGTTGAAGACGTGGTCCCAGGGCCTGCCGGCCACGCCGTTGAGCATGGCGATCGAAGCAACCCGCTCGGGCGCCGCTCGAAACATCTCCAGCCCGACTTGGACGCCCATCGACCATCCTACGACGGCGGCCCGCTCCGCTTTCTCCTCGCGGAGCAGGCAAAGCGCGTCCTGGGCGTGATCCGCCATGCGCAAAGCGTTCGGGTTGCGGGGCGTGCCCGAGCCGTAGAGACCCCGGTAATCCCAACTGAGGATCCGGTAGCGATTACGGAAATACTGGATCTGATGAGCCCAGGCCTCCCAGCTCCCGCCAAGGCCGTTACACAGCAGGATCGGACGTCCTTCGCCCACGCCCTGATAGGCGATTTCAGTGCCATCGAATGACACAAAGCGGCGCTCTTCGACCGGGGGTGGCATCATGGGGGTTGGGGAAGCCTATCAGCGGCACGTTCTGTGCGCCCGCCTTGACACGATCGGCCTTCCACGGATAAATTTGAGGAAGCTGAAATGTCAGACGAACCCCAAAAATCCAGGAAAGTCCGCGATATACGCGAGCGACTCGGAAGAAACACTGCGCCGTCCTCCAACAAGGTGGAGTCGGGAGGCGTCGCGCCGCCGCCAGCGCTAGGGGGTGTCGCGCCGCCGCCGGGTTTCGTCGGCGGGCAAGCTGCCAAGAGGTCCGGCCCGTTCGCGCCCACGTCCCCGCAGGCAAGGCCGCAACAGGAAGTGCGCATCGTGGTCGACGAGCAGGCGGTTGCCACTGCGCACGAAGGCAAGAGCCGACGCGTGCGCAAGCTCATGCTGATGAGCGGTGCAGCAGCAGCGCTGCTCGGCTTGTTCATCGGTGTGCTTGCAACCACGGTGATGAGCAGGCGCATCGAGTACAACGTGGCCGTTCGAGACGGAAAAGCCGTCTACGAAGGAGTGAGGTCAGCAGCCGATCAGGTTTCCGAAGCCAAGCGCCTGCTCGACCGCGCGGTGGGCGCAGCCAAGGTTCGCCCCGGAGAGGGACCTTCGGTGGACTACGAAGCGATAGAGCAGCTTCGTGCACTGCCCACCCCCTTTACGGCGGCCGACTTCGCAGGCCTTCACTACACGAAGTTCAGCCCAGAGACCGTCAACGCGTTGTTTCTCTATGCGCGCCAGGTAGGAGAGCTCTTCGACGAGTTTGACAAGATAGCAAGCCGAGTTCTGCCGGAGCCGCGTCGAAAAGAGCTCGACGAGGCGGCCCAAGACGAGACGGCGATTACCACCAGCCCAACTGGATGCGTGCCAAACTTGGGTGAGGGTGGCTTCCGGTGCGGGCTCGTATACGTGGACATGCCCGATGGGGATGCGCCCTCAGGCAAGGTCAAGGTTCGGATGACGCGCGGCAGCAAACCATTCGAAAAGGAGCTCTACATGGGCCAGGACTTGCGGCAAAACGCTAGCAACTACGTGATCCTGACCAATCCGGAGCAATCCGCCGGAGTGCTCGGTGAGAGACAGAATGCCTTCAGCGAATATCGCAAGCGCCTGGCTGAGCTTTCAGGGTTGATGGACGCGACGCTCGAGACCCAGGGAAATCTAGAAAAGGGCCTCGGCTCGGTTGCGGGCCTCGAGGAGATCGCCAGCTTCTGATCCGTCCCTCGCCCCGAGCCTGGGGCGCATGAGCCTGCACTTCATTCGACGAGGAGAGCCTCTCGCTGTTATTCTACTGGGTGGTAGGGGTGCCGCGCTTTAGATTGCGATATCAGTCGACCAACCTCGAGATGCCTCTCGGGGAGTTTTCCATCGGTCGGAGCTCGTCGTGCAGTCTTGCACTGGCTGACGGTCTGGTTTCTCGCAAGCACGCTGTGCTGCACGTGGGACCTGATGCGGTCGTGGTCGAAGACCAGGGGAGCCGCAATGGCGTCGCGGTCAACGGGGTTCGGATCAACGCCCCGAGGCGCCTCGCGCACATGGACCGCGTGTACATCGGCTCGCAGGAGCTGGTGCTGATCGATGCGGCCAAGCTCCGCGACACCTCCAAGGAGACGACGGACTACGTCGTCTGCGAGTCCTGCGGCGCGATCAACGGGGTTGCCAAGCGTCGCTGTGGAGAATGCGGCAAACGGCTCAATGCCGCGGGCGGGGAAACCTTGGTCTCCGTGAACACGAATGGTCGTGTGGATTCTTCATCGCACGCATGGGGAGCCGAGGATACACGAACGGCAAGAGCGCTCGATGTCATTGCCGGGATCGCCAGCAAGGCGATCGCGATGGGCCGCTATGAAGAAGCCGAGCGAATTCTGATGCCACACCTGGACACGCTCCTCGAGCGCGCGCTGACCAACCGACGGCTGAGCGATTCGGAAAAAGACGACCCCGACTTGTTGTTTGCGGGGGCGACCCGCTACGCGCTTCAGTTGGCCCAGGGACTGCGGAACAACCGCTGGATCGACTGGGTGTTTCGGATTCACACCGCCACCGGCCGACTCATGGAGGCGGAGACCATCGAGGCCCTGCACAGCCTCGTACGGAGCAACAAGTACAGTAGGTCCGAGCACCTCCGCGCCTACCTACGTGTCATCCAAAACGGCGCAACCGAGTACGGCGCGGCCGAGCGATTCTTGGTGCGTCGACTCGAAGGCTTGGCGCAGGTCGTCTCAGCACATTAACCAACGCGACGGTTTTCTGTGCCGGCGCGACGCAATAAGCTGATGGCATGCGCAAGCCCCGCCTCCGCCGACAGCCGGTCGAGCAGCGCGAGCAGCTCGATCGATGGCGTCTCGCCGGCGCGTCCATAGAGCCGCGCTCCGACCTCGAGCCACCGAGAGCTTCGAAGGAAGCATCCGAGGCGCGCGGCGCACTCGGCGAGGTCGGCGACGTAACGCCGTTCCACCGCGACACCCGCATCGAGCTGATCGTCGAGCTCCGCCACGCCGCGTGACATCATCCGCTCGGCATCGGCGAGGCGTCCCTGCTCGATGGCCCGGCTCACCACCTCGGAGAGGAGATGAAACGTCCAGCCCGACGAGCCGACGTGGCGAGTCGAGCTGCGCGCCTCCTGCTGCGTCGCCACGGCGCCGCAATGCGGGCACTGCGGGCTGGCGCTCGGATACGGAACGGCGCAGCCGACACAAAAGGTCAGGCCCGACGTGGTGCGGAAGTCTTTCTTCGCAACGCCCGGGGTGAGAAAGACGAGCTCTTGGGTGCCGACGCGGATTCGGTCTCCGTCCTTCAGGCTGGCGCGGCCCATGAGAGGGCGGCCGTTGAGCTGGGTGCCGTTCCGGCTGCGCAGGTCCTCGATCGTCGGCTGGGGCCCCGATAAGTCGATGCGGCAATGCCGGCGCGAAAGCATGGGGTCTTCGATGGTGACTTGGCAGATCGGGCCTCGGCCGATGACCACCTCGGACCCGGGCAGATCGATTTCTTGTAGGTGCAGCCGAAGCCGATATCGCAACGAACGCCCTCCGGAGCCCCCACAGTACCGAGGAAGGCGTGGCGGTGTAAATCCCACCCTCACCTACTAGACCGAGCACACCCTGACCTGATCCGCCCTCGGTCTAGGCTCACTCGTCTTGGACGTCTGGCTTTTCTTGGCGCCGGACCTGACCCGTGATCCTGTCCGCGATGTCCGCGTTCTGGTCGTCGCCGTCCTCCTGCGCGACCATGTCCACCAGCGTGTCGGCACGCTCGACCGTCTTCGATTCGTTCTTTCGGAGCTTTCCGAGCTGGGCCACGGTCTTCGGATCCTCGAGAATCAAGCAGTAGAAGCCGTAGAACTCGTTGTTGTCGACCGCGCGCGCGAGCATCCGCGGCTCTCTCCACTCGTACCACTGCGTCGGCTCGGCCCCCGGCTTGAGGGTTCCGCTCTTCTTCTTCGCCTTGCCGTAACGCTGCTGAAGAGCCGATCCAAACTCGGCGAAGCTGGCGCCCTCGAACACCGATGCGTCGAACGCGCGATATCGCTTCCACAGCCGGTCCTTCATGAAAAAGAAGTAATCCTGCGTGTTCTTCGTGCGGACACGCAGCAATGACTCGCCGTTGTTGTGCGTGAACTCGCCGCTCAGGTAGCCGGAGTCGTACGCGCTCGCCCGTCCATCGAACTCGAAGTAGGAGTCCCGAACCTCGCGGATCTCCTCATCCATCTTGTGCCGGAGGCGGTCCTCCTCGATGGCATCGGTGGTCTTGGAGATCGGCTCCTGGTACGAGGCCTCGATGTTCTTCTTGAGCTGCCTATAGACCTGCTTGGGGCTCCAGCCCCATTGGATCTCGCCCATGGATTGCTCGAGGGCGGTCGGCGACTTGGCGCTACCGACTCCCGCGTAGCCGCCCGCGACGAACATCAACCCGAAAGCCAACAAGAACGTTCCATACGATGACCGTGCCATACCCAATCCCCTCAGCCTCAAGTTAGCACCCAGCCAACTGTCCCCACAAAAATGGGAATTAACCCTTCGTCGGCGGCGCTTCTCCGGCTGGCTCGGGGTGAAGGGTCAAAAAGAGGATGGTTCCGCCGGCTACGGCGGCGGGCATGAACAAGAGATTGAGCACCGGGACGAAAAGAAGCGCCCAGACACCAGCTCCAAAACCCGCGATTGCAGGTAGTTGGCGGCGAGTGAGCGCGATGCGGTCAGCGACGGACCAGTTCCGGCGGGCCGCCGGCCAATCGACGTAGTCGACGCCGAGGTACACAGCGGTCAGCGCGAACCCGACCAGAGAGATCACTTGCCCGACACCAGGGATGAAGAACGAGGCGATGAGCATCGGGCCGACGATGGCGCCATAGACGACTACCTTGAGAACCTCGAGCCGCACTGCACGGCCGACGTCGAGGAACACGCGCCGAAGCGAAAACGGAGGCGCCCCCGCGCCAGTCACGATGCGCTCGACTGCCTCGCTCAGCGCGTCGTTGAATGGTGCCGCGATGACGCTCGAAAGCACCACCACGAGAATCGAACCGAGCAGCACGATCAGGATCCCCGCTATCAGCCCGATGAGCCAACGTAGCGCCGTGAGAAGCCCACCTACCCAACCCGTCGCAGCCTTCCAGCCATCCGGAAACAAGGACCAGGCCAGCTCTGCGAGGTCGTCGTAGTAACTCGCTGCTCCATAGAGCACACCGAAGAGAGCGACGCCCGTAATCACCACCGGAATGAGCCAATAGCGGGCCAGCCCGGGGTGTTGAAGGTAGACGAATCGCATCCCCCGAAAGACGTGAGCCAGGCCGCGCGCGAAACCGAGCGGCGATCTAGCGACCGCCCCTGCGCCGTGAATGATGCCTTGCATGGAACGACGATCTCTCAAGGCAATGCAACGGCTCCCAGCGGAATCAGCGGTTTCAAGTCTTCGTCGTCGAAACGCAACTGCAGACCGACGAAGTAGTCGCGTCCCGGATTGATCAAGTCGTCGACTCCGGCGAGCAGCCACAGTCGCCGAATGAGTTCGAAGCCCGCGCGGATTCTGAGGCGCGGGTAGATGCGGCGGCCAAACTCGAAAATGTCGGTGTTGACCTCGAGGCGGTCCTTGATGACCTTCACGTCCATGCCCAGGCCCCCCGTCGACTCGATGATGCCGAAGCGGAACGTGGCAAACGAGATGGTCTTTCCGAACTGCGCAGAGAACCTGAGCCGGTTGGTTCTCGTGATCTCGGTCTTTCGATACTCGTTCGGATAGAACAAGGGAGGCGGGCTCTGCCGAATGATGCTCTCGGAGACAGTGATGGAACCGCGGGGGTCGTCCACGAACTGCACCAGGAAGTAGCGTCCCTCGCGGGGCTTGAGATAGATCGAGAAATACGTCTTGAACGCGTTGGAGAGCGCATAGTATTCGCTTCGAAGCTCGACGATGGTACGAAGTCGGTTCAAGCCGCCCACGAAGCTATTGAGCCCTTGCGCGACGCCTTCGACTTCGTCGATCAGCGCCTCATCCTGTGTGAGGCGCCCTATGGTGCCTTCGCCGCGCGCAGTGCGGCCCGTCACCTCTTTGACGTCCTCGAGCACGGCGTTGAGCTGGTCGGCGGCCCGATGGATCGAAGCAATCGTGTCATCGACCTCCTCGACGCCGCGATCGATGTCACCGCGCCGGCGGTGGATGATCTGACTGAGATCGTCGGTGGCGAGCTCGACGTTCTCCATGATTCGGATGATGCGCGGACCCGCTTCGTCGGTCACCTCTTTGATGTTCTCGAGCGCATCACTCAGATTACGCAAGGCGCTTTGCATCCGGTCGCCCGCCTCTTCCGTGCCAAAAGCGCGCTCCATCTGCGCCGTGATCTTCTTCACGCTCCGCGCGATGTCGTTCACGGTGACCAGGATGTCGTCGGTCTGCACACCGGCATCGGTGACTTGGATTTCCCCGCCGTCAGGGATCTCCGGTAGGCCTGGAGTTCCGGGATCGATCACGAGAACCCTCTCCCCCAACAATGAGAGGCTCCGCATGCTCACGCGCGCGTCCTCGTAGAGCTTGATGTCCTCCTCGATGCGGAGATCGACGCGCGCACGCGCTCCCTCCAGTCGAATCGACGAAATGTAGCCGACTGGAATGCCAGCAACCAGGACCCGGGATTTCGCGATGAGTCCCTGTACGTCGTCGAAATAGGCGTAGACGCCGTATCCGGACTCGCCCGAGGAGCGCTCGTCGACGTAGCGATAGACGGCGAAAGTGACGATCAGCCCCAAAACCACCATCAGGCCGACCCGGGCCGCGTTCCAAGTCTCTCGCATAGGGCCGGGCGCATCGTAAACGAACCGGACCGAAACAGCCATTGCCCCAGCTCGAAAACCCGGCGCAGGCGCTCCTTGCAGTCGCGCGGAACAACCGCTATGGCCTTGCAACTTGTCGGACGAAATGGATGCGCTGACGGCAGCCGCATTGGGTGCGTTGCAGGGGCTGACCGAGTTTCTTCCGGTTTCGAGCAGCGGACACGTTGCGATTGGCGCCCACTACCTCGACATACGCGAAGGCTCGCTCGCATTCGTGGTTGCGTTGCACCTAGGAACCCTATTGGCCACGATCTTGCTCCTTCGTGAGGACGTCCTCAGCCTGTTGAAGGAGGCCGTCGCCGGGATGCGGGATCCGAGCCGTTTCCGCGCAACGCCCGAGGGGCGGACCTTGGTGGGGATCGGGGTAGCCACCATCGTGACCGCAATTCTCGGTTTGGTCCTCAAGACCGCCGCGGAGACGTTTGCCGAGGATGTGGGATTGGTAGGTTACGGGTTCCTGGTCTCAGCGGCGCTCTTGCTGGCCAGCGGAGTCGCCAAGGGCGAGACGGACGAGGTGTCCTTCCTACAGGCAGTTGGCATCGGGGTGGCACAGGGCATTGCGGTTCTCCCAGGCGTCAGCCGCAGTGGGGCGACGATCGCCGTGGCCTTGCTCCTCGGTATCCGAGGAAACGCCGCGTTCCGTTTCTCGTTTCTGGCATCTCTTCCAGCCATCGTGGGCGCAGCGGTATACGAGGCGGCGGACTCAGAGGGGCTTGGCTCACTCGGCTCCTCCGCATGGGTCGGAGGGGCTGTAGCCCTCGTGACGGGATACGTTGCGCTTGTTATTCTGCGGCAGATCATTCTCGTGGGCCGGATGTGGACGTTCGCAATCTACCTCATACCTCTCGGGGTGTTTCTGATCACACGCTGACACAACCGCCTCATGACGAAACCTGAAAACGCATACGCAGTGATCATGGCCGGGGGCCAAGGCACCCGATTCTGGCCTCTGTCCCGCCGCACCCGGCCGAAGCAGTTTCTCTCGCTCGGTCCCAGCAGACGCTCGCTCCTGCGTGCAACCGCCGAACGCGTCTGGAAGATATTGCCGCCCGAACGCACCTTCGTGGTCACGTCCGAGGAGCATCGCGAGCAAGTCGAGGCGGAGCTTCCCGAGCTTCGGCCGCACCAGATCTTGGCCGAGCCAGTCGGGCGCAACACGGCCCCATGCATCGGCTGGGCCGCCACCCACCTCAGACGCATCGACGAAAGCGCCATCATGGCCGTCTTGCCGGCCGACCACTACATCGGCGAAACCGATGCCTATGTCGAAACCCTTCGGCGTGGGCTCGAAGCGGCCACCCATGGCGACTACGTCACCATTGGCATTCGACCGACCCGCGCCGAGACCGGCTACGGCTACATCGAGGTCGGCTCGGAGCTCGACCCGGGGGTCTATCGGGCGCGCCGTTTCGTGGAGAAGCCCAACCGGCAGCGAGCCGAGCAATTCGTCGCCAGCGGCAGCTTCCTTTGGAACAGCGGCATGTTCTTCTTCCAGGCGTCCCGAATTCTAGAAGCGATCGATCGACACTTGCCCGGGCTCGGCGAGCAACTTCGCCGCTACGACGAGGCGGCAAATCGAGGAGCCGAGGACGCCTTGGTTCGGGAAACCTACGCAGACCTTCCGGCGGTGAGCATCGATCATGGCATCATGGAGAAGGTCAGCTCCGTCAGCGTCGTTCCTGGCTCGTTCGAGTGGTCCGATCTCGGCAGCTGGACTTCGGCATGGGAGCTCGCAAATCGAGACGAGCATGCCAACGTTCTGCCCGAAGGAAGCATCGCCGTGAGGTCGAGCGGCAACTACGTCCGTGTACCGGAGGGCAAGCTCGTCGCGCTCGTGGGAATCGAAGATCTGGTGATCGTGGACTCGGGCGATGCGTTGCTGGTGATCCCGAGGGATCGTGCCCAGCACGTTCGTGAAATCGTGGAAACGTTGCGCGAACGGGACGACCCCCGAAGGTGAGCCGGTGAATCCCGACACATTTCGCCAATACGACATTCGAGGCCATGCCGACCGCGATTTGGGCGATGAGCTGGTCCGGGATCTCGGCTTGAGCCTGGGCACGTTTTACGCGAAGCGCGGCCTCCAACGAATCGCGGTCGGCCGCGATTGCCGTGTGAGCTCGCCTCGACTGCACCAGGCCCTTTGCGCGGGGCTACTCGAGGCGGGGATGCACATCACCGACATCGGAGTCGGCCCTACCCCACTGCTGTACTTTGCGGTGCACCACCTCGATCTCGACGGCGGCGTGCAGATCACAGGGAGCCACAACCCCCCCGAAGAAAACGGGTTCAAGATGATGGTCGGCAAAGGGTCCCTCTACGGCGGCGCGATCGACGAGCTCCGCACGACGATCGAACGCCGCAGCTTTCACTCCGCTTCCGGCGGGACCATCGAGACCGTCGATCCAGCGCCAGCCTACGTGCGGAACATTCAAAACGACATTCGCCTCGCACGTCGCGACATCCGTTTTGCGCTCGACGCCGGCAACGGGGCGGCAGGGCCGCTTGCCGTTCGAACGATGGGCGCGCTGGGCCTAAAGCCCGCCACGCTGCTTTGCGAAATGGACGGTACCTTTCCGGTTCACCACGCCGATCCGACCGATCCGGAGACGCTCCACATGCTCCGGGAGCGAGTGCTATCCGATGACTTGGAGCTCGGCTTCGCGTATGACGGCGATGGAGATCGGGTCGGCGTCATCGACGCACGAGGGGAAATAGTCTGGGGCGACAAGCTCATGATCATCTTGTCCCGCGCGCTGCTGAAGCGATACCCCGGGGCAACGATCATCGGCGAGGTGAAGTGCTCACAGGCGATGTATGACGACATCGGCGCCCACGGAGGACGGGGGCTGCTCTGGAAGACCGGCCACTCTCTCATCAAGACCAAGATGAAGGAAGAGAATGCATTGCTTGCCGGCGAGATGAGCGGACACATCTTCTTCGCGGATCGCTATTTCGGTTTCGACGACGCGATCTACGCGACGCTGCGTATCCTAGAGATCGTTTCCCAAAGTGACATTCCGCTGCACGAGATGCTGAGCGACGTGCCAAAGACCTTTGCGACCCCGGAAATCCGAGTCGAATGCACCGACGCGCGGAAGTTCGAGCTGGTGGAGCAGGTGCTCGCGCATTACCGTCCTACCCACCGCGTCGTCGAGATCGACGGTGCGCGCATCCAATTCGAGGGTGGATGGGGCTTGGTACGCGCATCCAATACGCAGCCAGCTCTGGTGCTCCGCTTCGAAGCGGACTCGGAGTCCCGGCTCAACGCGATTCGAGCCGAGGTGGGTTCACTGCTCCATCGGCTCCAAGACGACTGAGCCGGGAAGAGCCGGAAGCTCGACCTCCAGGCTCGCGGCATGGAGCCCCTCCGCCTCCACCGGCTGCCAATCGCTCGGACCTATCACGGCGCGCCTGGTTTCGTACCCTGGATGGTACACCAGAACCTCTTGCCCCTCGTGAATCGAAGGGACTTCGACGCGCGCAGTCGGGCCGCGCCCCACGAACCGATATACTTTGGAGCCTGGCGGATTCGTGATCACACGAATCGTTCCCTCGGCCCCTCCGCCGCCGGGCGCCTGCGTTTCCGGCGTGCCCAAGTCGAGCGCGTAGGAAGGAACGGTCGCAGGCTGAGCCTGGATTGCAAGCTCGTAGAGCGGACCGTTCGGAGTCGGGGCCCACTTTGCGTCTTTGGGAATGCTCGCTCTCGTCGGACGTAGACCCTTGTCGAAGACGACGAATTCGTGCGGCCCCGCGACTGACATTCCCTGGGAGACCGTGGGCCCCCGTCCGACGAATACGAAGATTTGGGCGTCGGCTGGAAATACGCGCACGTCGATGACACCCGAAGGCGCGGCCTCGGCAACCGGCGCAGGGGCGCGGAACCATGCATCGAAGGTGCCCGCGGCGATGCCCGCGTAGACCGCCAGGCCCACCGCGGCGGCAAACAACCAGATACCCCAGCCGCTGCGTGGTCTCGGACGCCGAGCCGGGGTCACCGAAGGCCTGTCGTGGCTCGGCTCGGGAGTGTGTGTAGAGGGAGCGCGTGACACGGCGCTGTCTCGCACGGAGGCGGTCACGGACCCGGTGCCGAACACCGATTCCGTCGGGGTTTGCAGCTCGGGCTCTGTCACCGGAATCGAGACCGCCACGGCAACCGCTGCGGTTTCGGGCTCGGACTCAGCGGGGGTATTCCACTTGCGGATTGTCTTGGTAACCGGCTCCGGAGGGGCCTCGGGCTCGTCCTCGGATACGGCCAGTGCAGCAGCCGAAGCGGCGGAAGCCGGAGGGGCCTCGGGCTTGATCCTGGCGTCGGGGGGCTTCGGGAATCGGATGCGCTCGGTGATCGGCTCGTCGTCTGCATACTTCAGGTGCTGCACGGCGCGCACGTCCTCCGCATCCTTCGCATCAGAGCCCCGCGCGTCCTCCAAAGCCAGGCTGGCCTGCTCTGGGCCCGGAGTGCGTGCTGCCGGATCGCGCAAGAGCTCGTCGAGCTCGGCGTCGAGCTCGTGCGGATCGAGCTCCGGGGCCTTGGCGGCCGCCGGCCGATCGCTGTCGCGGACGAGTCGTGCGAGAACTCGGCGCGAGGCTGCGCGGTTGATGGGAATCAGCGACGCTTCGATCACATCGTGCAGATCGCGCAGTGCCCAAGACCGCTGTCCGGTGCTGCTTTCCTTGACGAGCTGCAGGAGATCGGGCGGCACACCCGGCCCTGCGGCCACCAGCAGGCGCCCGAGGATGGACATCAAGGAGCGTGCAGCCTCCTCGGGTTCCGCTCGCGCCGCAGTCGCAGCCACGAGGACCGACCCCTCCGGCGTCACCCGCACATCGTCCGGGTCGAGCTTCACGGACTGTCGCAACAGCCCCTCGCACGCCTCGAGAGCCAGGAACGCACCGATCTCGAAAGGCAGACGCGCGCCGCGCTGCTCGAGCTCCTCTACCAGTTCGCCAACGCCCACGTCCGTGCTCATCGCTCCCCCTCAGCACTGCTCCGGCGGGCGCACGCACACCCCCCGTTCGAGCAGGTACTTCTTGACCTCGGCCACAGTGTAATGGCCGTCGTGAAAGATAGAAGCAGCAAGCGCCGCATCGGCGCCGCCGGAAGTGAGCCCTTCGTACACGTGATCGAGCGTTCCCACCCCGCCCGAAGCTACAACCGGAATCGGGATTGCGTCCACAACCGTGCGGGTTAACACGAGATCGTACCCATCCCGGGTTCCGTCGCGGTCCATGCTGGTCAACAGGATCTCGCCGGCGCCGCGGTCCGCCATTTCCTTGGCCCAGGCGATCGCATCGAGCCCCGTGTCCCGTCTGCCTCCATGCGTGTAAACCGTCCATCTTGCGGTCTTCCCGGGGACGCGCTTGGCATCGATCGCCACCACGATGGCCTGGGAACCGTACGCCTCGGCCATGTCGCTCACGAACGTGGGATTGGCCGCCGCGGCGCTGTTGATCGACACCTTGTCGGCCCCAGCATGCAAGAGCTCACTCACGTCGCGGCGCTCGCGCACTCCCCCTCCGACCGTCAGGGGAACCGCGATGGTTGAGGCGGTCCGGTCCACCAGGTCGAAGAGCGTTCTTCGGTTCTCGTGAGATGCCGTGATGTCGAGGAAAGTGATTTCGTCGGCGCCTCCGTCGCTGTAGCGCTGGGCAGACTCCACCGGATCCCCGGCGTCCCGGAGCCCGACGAAGTTGATACCCTTCACGACGCGTCCCTCTTTGACGTCGAGGCAGGGAATGATTCGCTTGGCAAGCATCAGCTTTCTTTTAGCGCTGCGAACGCTTCGGACAACGTGAAGGCGCCCGAGTAGAGCGCACGCCCGCACACGGCGGAACGAACGCCCGCGGCTGCCAACGCGCGAAGGTCGTCCAGGGCTCCGATGCCTCCCGAGGCGATCACAGTCGTGTCGACGCGCGATTGCAATCTCGCAGTCGCTTCCACGTCCGGGCCCTGGCGCGTTCCATCCCGCTGAATGTTGGTGAAGAGAATGGCCCCGATCCCCCAGCCATCGACTTCTTTGGCGAGCTCGATGACGTCCTGGCTGCTCTGCTCGCGCCAGCCCTCGACCGCGACCTTGCCATCCCGCGCATCGAGCGCCACCACGATCGCGCCGGGATGGTCGGCGCAGAGGGCACGCGCCACGTCAGGCGCCTTGACCACCATCGTGCCGAGCACGACCCGTGCGGCCCCCGCGCCGAGCCATTGCGCGGCGACCCGTTCGTCGCGGATGCCGCCGCCCACCTGCACCTTCAGCCCGGTCTCCCGCAGGATCCCCTCGATCACCGGCACGTGCGCGGGCTTGCCGCTGCGCGCACCCTCGAGGTCGACCACGTGGAGCCGTTCGGCTCCCTCGGCTTCGAAACGCTTGGCCATGGCGACCGGATCATGGTGATACACGGTCACCTCGTCGTACTTGCCTTGGTGGAGACGAACGACTTTGCCGTCCAGCAGATCGATCGCTGGTATCAGCTCCATGCCACGTCCCCGAGGAAGTGGCTGATCACGCGGGCACCTGCGTGTTGGCTCTTTTCCGGGTGGAACTGGCAGGCCAACACGTTGTCCCTCGCGATGGCGGAGCAAAACGGCCCGCCATAATCCGTGGTCGCCGCGACCAGGCTCTCGTCGTTCGGAACGCAGTAGTAGCTGTGCACGAAGTAGTACCACTCGCCGTCCTCGAAGACCGGATGGCGACTTCGGATCTGGTTCCACCCGATGTGCGGCACCTTGAGCGGCCGACCCTCGGCATCCACCAAACCCGGAGCGAAGCGCCGCACCGTTCCGCCGAAGATGCCCAATCCTTCTTCGCCCGGAGCCTCCTCGCTCGAGTCGAAGAGCGCCTGCATGCCGAGGCAAATGCCGAGGTACGGCCGGCCCTCGTCGATCCACGCTCGAACTGCCTCGCCGATCGCGCCGGCGAGAGCATGCGCGCATTCCTTGAAGGCCCCCTGACCGGGCATCACCAAACGATCGGCTCGCCGCAAGACCTCCGGGTCTGCGCTGATCTCGGCAACGGCCCCTGCGCGCTCGAACGCCTTGGCCACGCTGTGCAAATTGCCGAGGCCCAAGTCCACGATGGTGACCCGGCTGCGGCTCATTCGGTCAACGTGCCCTTGGTCGAGGGCACACCCACGACGCGCGGGTCAATTTCGGTCGCTGCCCGAAGCGCCCGCGCAAAAGCTTTGAAGCTGATCTCGATCACGTGGTGAAGATTGTCTCCCGCGAGCTGGCGCATGTGAAGGTTGCACTGAATCCCGCGCGCAAACCCTTCGAAGAACACCTCCGCCAGCTCGGAGTCGAAATCGCCAATTTTCGCCTTGGGAATCTCCATCGCCCATACGAAGTACGGACGGCCCGATAGGTCGAGGGCACAAGTCACGCAGGCTTCGTCCATGGGGAGCGTGACCGACCCGAAGCGGCGGATCCCGGCCTTGTCGCCGAGGGCTTCCCGAAATGCCTGGCCCAGCGCAATGGCGAGATCTTCGGTCGTGTGATGCCCATCGATGTGCGTATCGCCCGCAGCCCGCACCTGGAGATCGAAGAGCCCATGCTTGGCGAGCTGCTCCACCATGTGCGTGAGAAACCCGATCGGGGTCTTCACTTGGTACCGGCCGCTGCCATCGAGGTCGAGCTCCACGCGGATATCGGTCTCGCTGGTGCGACGCTCTATCGTCGCCGTTCGTCCCATGACCCCGCTACCATAGCCCGGAAACGCTTCCGGGCTACCAGCCTACCGCGACTTCATTCGTTCGAGAACTTCTTCGAGCTTGGCCTTCAGTCCCTCGTTGTCTGGCTCGTTCTGAATCGCCATCTGCAGGTTGAGCTTGGCTTGGGGCCAGTCTTCCGATTTGATGGCTCGGTTGGCGCGGGTGAAGAACATGCGCGCCTTGCTGGAGCGTAGAACGACGCCGCCCGGCGGTCTCATCGAGCGCTGCAGCTCCCTGGCCCGATCGTCGTCGTAACGAACATGACCCTTTTCGAGGCCTTCGTCGTAGAGCTTCCGTTTGAGAGGGTCGAGGAGCACCCTATACGCCTCGCTGCCGTGCTGATAGAGCAGCGTATGGCGCTCGGCCTCCTCGGGCGAGCCGAGGAAGTTGTCCGGATGATGCTCGCGTGCGAACCGGTGGAAGGCGGATCGAATCTGATCGGGGGTCGCCGTGCGGATGATGCCTAGAAGCGCGTAGTAATCGAGGGCATCATTCGCATCGGACATGGATCAGGCTCCGAGCTTGGCCTCGTGGCGCTGACGAAGATGCTCGATCTGGTCGTCCGGCAGCTCACCGATGAGCTTGATTGAGATCTGCTGTTGTTGACCGGTTCCTACGTCCTGCGCCTTCACCTGAAGCGTGCCGTCTGCGTCGATCATGAAGCGGACGGCGATCTGCACCTTGCCCCGCGCCGCCGGACGCAGGCCGTCGAGGACGACCTCTCCAAGCAGCTGGTTTCCAGAAACGTGACGATCCTCGCCTTGGCAAATGCGAACCACGACCGACTCCTGACGATCGCGAGCCGTCGTAAACATCTTGGTTTGGCCCGCAGGGATCGCCGAGTTCTTGCGGATGATGTGCTCGCAGTACCCGTCGACCGTCTCCACGCCGAGCGAAAGCGGTGTCACATCGAGGAGAAGCGGCGAGTCGGTAAGCTCTGGAACCGCGATGGCGCCCGTCACCGTTTCGACGTTTTCATCGAGGGCTGCACGGAGGGTCGCGGGTGCAGAGCTGGTGATCTCGAGAGGAGGCAACGGTGCAGGCGGCCCTTCTTTCGTCTCGTCTTCCTCTCCAAAGGCATCGTCGCCGAGCTCCGTCATCAGGCCCGAAGCGTCGTCCTCGAGCTCATGCGGGGGCGCCTCCGAATGGCCCCCTCCGATTTGCATGAGCAGACCCGAGGCGTCGGCCATTCGCGTTGGCTGAAAATCGAGCGGGTCGGCAGCCCCAGCGACGCGCGTCGGCTCGCGCT
The DNA here is from genome assembly GCA_001303415.1 of Myxococcales bacterium SG8_38. Lineage (GTDB taxonomy): Bacteria > Myxococcota_A > Polyangia > Polyangiales > Houyiibacteriaceae > SG8-38. The sequence continues at coordinate 5,178 of LJTN01000019.1, read as the reverse complement.
CGAGCGGCTCTTCGCGGCGCCGCGTCGGGGTGTCGATCAGGCCGTCGTCGGCATCGGCCGAGTCTTGCGCCTTGGCGAGCTGGATGGGTGGCGGCGGAGGCGCCTGTCCCGGCAGGGTCGCCTTTCGAGCGGCGCGGGCCACTGGCGGCGGCGGAAGGGGCGGACGCTCTCCAACGTTGGTGATTTCGTCCTCGAAGGTGTCTTCCGAGATCTTCGGATGGCTGCCAGTGCTCGGCTGGACCATCTTCTTGAGCGCCACCTTCCCGAGCGCTGCTCTGCGCGCAGGCTCCGCCAGAGCCCGAGCCTGAAGAGCGGCTCCCTGCGCCACGACGAGGTCGGGGTCGATGTCCACCAGAGGCTTTCGACCAAAGTACTCGGCCACCATCCGTTGAAGCAGCGGGATGCGGGTGGAGCCACCTACGAGAATCACATTGTCGAGCTGTGTGGGACGAAGACCGGCAGCCTTCATCGCGTCTTCGCAGACGTCGAAGCTCCGGGCCACCAGCGGCTGGCACATGTGCTCGAGCTGCTCGCGCGTGAGCGCGAAGTCCAGGTCGAGCGCCACCCCGCCATCGCCATACGCGAGCTCCTCGACGCAGAGCTTCACTTGGGGTTTGTTCGAAAGCTGAACCTTCGCCCATTCTCCGGCCGCCCGCAGACGCTCGTAAGCTTGGCGGTCTTGCCGCAAATCATAGCGGTGCTGCTCCAGGAACTGCGCTGCCATCCGGTCGGCAATCGCAGTGTCCACGTCGTCACCGCCGAGGAAGGTATCGCCCGCCGTCGCGAGGACCTCGAACACGTCCCCGGCGAGCTGCAAGATGGTGATGTCGAACGTGCCGCCACCGAGGTCATAGACGGCGATGCGCTCGTTCGAGCTCTTGTGGTAGCCGTAGGCGAGCGCGGCGGCCGTCGGCTCGTTCAAGATGCGCAATACATCGAGACCGGCGACTCGACCTGCGGCTTTGGTCGCACTCCGCTGTAGCTCGTTGAAATTGGCTGGCACCGTCACCACGGCCTGCTCGCATTCTTCACCGAGCGCTGACTCCGCAACCTTGCGCACATGGCGAAGAACGAACGCACTGATCTCGCTCAGGGTGTAGGTCTCTCCACGAGCGGTCACCAACACACCGCCGCTCGGCCCCTCGGAGAGCTCGAAGGCAAAGCGTTTCTGGGCTTGTTGGACCTCGTAGCTGGTATAGGGGCGTCCGATCAGACGCTTGACCGAGTACACGGTGTTTTGCGCGTCCAGCAGGCGTCTTTCCTTCGCGGGTACGCCCACCAAAATGTCGCCGCTCGGATGAAACGAAACCACCGACGGAATCAGCTGGCCGTCGTCTCCGGACAACACGCGCGCCCCGGACTGGTCTGCGACGGCCACGACGGAATTGGTGGTACCGAGGTCGATCCCTATGACGGGTGCTTTGCTCACACTCCCCTACCCCTGCGAAAAGCCTCCCAAAAGAAGCGCCTCCCAAGGATAACGCGTCAAATCCTGGATTACACGTTTCCGGGTCGCTGAGCGCTAATTTGCGGGAGGTTCCGCGGTTTCTTCGGCTTCTTCCTCGCCCTCGGCGACCGGTTCCACGTCGACGACCTGCTCGCCCTCACCGAGACGGATGACGCGCACGCCTTGGGTGTTGCGGCCGGTCTCGCGGATCTCCGATACGTTGGTGCGGATCACCTGGCCGCCGTCGGTGATGACCATGATCTGCTCGTCGGGGGAGACCAGGCGCAGCTTCACCAGCGCGCCGTTCCGTTCGGAGGTGTCCATGGCAATGATGCCCTTGCCGCCCCGGTTCTGGACGCGCCACTCGGATACGCTGGTGCGCTTGCCGTAGCCGTTGGCGCTCACGGTCAGCACCTGCTGCGAGGCCTCGTCTTCGACGACGTCCATGCCGATCACGAAGTCCCCCTCGCGAAGGTCGATGCCTTTGACGCCCATCGAGTCCCGACCCATCGGACGGACGTCTTCGATGGGGAACCGGATGCTCATGCCGTGCGAGGTTCCGATCAGCACGTGCTGGCCGGGCGTGACGATTCGCGCGGTGAGAAGGCCGTCCCCTTCTCCGATGGCAACGCCGATGATGCCGCTCTGGCGAATGTTCTGATAGGCGCTTAGATCCGTGCGCTTGACGCGGCCCCGACGGGTGCAGGTCAACAGGCATCCTCCTTCGACGAATTCCCGAATCGGCAGGATCGCTGCCACACGCTCGTCTGGCTCCATGCCGACGAGATTGACCACCGCCCTGCCGCGCGCCGCTCGGCTGGTTTCAGGGATCTGATAGACCTTCTTCAGGTATGCCTTGCCCTTGTCGCTCAAGAACAGAACGTCCGCGTGCGCATTGACGACGAAGACCCAGCTCACGAAGTCTTGCTCGCGCGTATCCATGGCCCGGAGGCCCCTGCCGCCGCGGCCTTGCGCCCGGTACTCGCTCAAGGGGACGCGCTTGATGTAGCCAGCGTGAGAAACCGTGACGACGACCTCTTCGTCCGGCACGAGGTCCTCGATCGAGATCTCGCCCTCTGCCTCGACGATTTCGGTACGCCGATCGTCGCCGTAACGCTCCCGAATCTCGTCGAGCTCCTTGACGATCAGCTCGTCGAGCAGCTTCTTGCTGGCGAGAATGGCCTCGAGCTCCCCAATGAGGTCGCAGAGGCTCCCGTACTCGGTCGCTAGCTTCTCACGCTCGAGACCGGTCAAGCGAGAAAGGCGCATCTCCAGAATCGCCTTGGCCTGGCGCTCGGACAGATGGTATTCGCCCCGCTCCTTGGCCGCCTGAACCTCGGCATCGGGCCGGCCGGCACGCCTCACGAACTCTTCGAGCCCGGTGAGGGGCAGCTTCATCAAACGCTCCCTGGCCTCGTCCGGATCCTTCGAAGACCGAATCGTGCCGACCACCAGGTCCACGTCCGTGACCGCCATGCCCAAGCCTTCGACGAGCTCGCGCTGCGCTTTGGCCTGGCGAAGGTCATACCGGGTGCGCCGCAGGACCACCTCGCGCCTGTGATCGACGAAGCGAAGCAAGGCAGACCGCAGATCGAGCACCTCGGGGCGCTGGCCCACGATGGCGAGACAGTTGTACCCAAACGTGCTCTGGAGCGCCGTCATTTGATAGAGCTTGTTGAGGACGATTTCCCCATGGGCATCGCGCTTGAGCTCGATGACCATGCGTAGGCCCTCCCGGTCGGACTCGTCGCGGATGTCACTGATGCCCTCGATTCGCTTTTCACGCACCAAGTCCGCGATTTTCTTGAGAAGCTCGGCCTTGTTCACTTGATAGGGAATCTCGGTCACCACGATCATTTCGCGGTCGGTCTTGCCGGGAAGCGGCTCGATGCTCGCCCGCGCCCGCATGACGATGCGGCCGCGCCCCGTCCTGTACCCGAGATGGATCCCCGCGCGGCCGTACACGTAACCCGCAGTCGGGAAGTCCGGCCCCTTCACCCCCAACCGCCCGGAGTCGGGGTCGTCCTCCATGAGTTGATCGACGGTGAGCTCTGGTTTGCTCATGAGGCGGACGGTGGCGTCGATGACCTCGCGCAGGTTGTGCGGCGGGATGTTGGTCGCCATGCCGACCGCGATGCCTCCCGAGCCGTTGATGAGCAGGTTGGGAATACGGCTCGGCAGGACCAGAGGCTCCCTTTCCGATTCGTCGAAGTTCGGGCCGAAGTCGACGGTTTCCTTTTCGATATCGGCGAGCAGCTCTGTGGCCAGCCGATGCATGCGGACCTCGGTGTACCGCATCGCGGCGGGCGGGTCGCCATCGACCGAGCCGAAGTTGCCCTGCCCGTCGACGAGCGGATACCGCATCGAAAAATCCTGGGCCATGCGGACCAACGCGTCGTAGACCGCCGTGTCGCCGTGAGGGTGATACTTGCCGAGCACGTCGCCCACGATTCGAGCGCTCTTCTTGTAGGGGCCGTTCCACTGCACTTTTTGCTCGTGCATCGAGTAGAGGATGCGCCGGTGGACTGGTTTGAGACCGTCGCGGACATCGGGAATGGCTCGGCCGATGATGACGCTCATCGCGTAGTCGAGGTACGAGCGTCTCATCTCGTCTTCGAGCGTGACCGGTTGCTTCTGTGAAGATTCCGCCATGAATCGATGCTCCCAAGCGCGTCGTTCCCCTGCCGACGACGCCGGGCGAAGCTACCACGCGCCTCCCCCCGCTGCACGCGCTCTCGAGAAGGCTGCGCTGCCGTTTTTTGGCTGGTTCCAGGGAAGTTTCGTAAACCGAGTGAGACAGCTGAGGCGGGACGAAAACATGGATACGGCAATGCGCGATCTGGACCGGATCGAAGAGCGATCTTCGGAGGAGGGGCGAGGGATCCTGGTGTTGTCAGGCGTCGGCCTGCTGGCGGCGCTCGGCATCGTGGTGGCAGTAGTGGCGGCTTTGCCCGGAGGCGGTGAGTCGCAGGAGCCGGATCTACTTCAAGCGTTGGCGGCTGCCGAAGCCACCGAAGCCGAGGAGCCCGAGCCCGTCGCAGACCCGGACATCGATCCAGGAACGTTGAGCTTCCCGACGACCTTGGTGACGGAAACCAGACCGGAGGTCGCCGCCGCGCTCGCGGCCGCAACCGCAGAGTTGGAGCATCTGGATCCGCTGACCAATCCGCCGCCGCCACGCTCCGACATCCACGCTGGATTGCCGGCCGCAGTTACCGTGGGCCCCGACAAAGAGGTGGTGGAGCGCGCCGCTGCGCTCGACCCGCTGGTCGCCGCCACGGTGAGGGAGAAGCAGTCGGCGGCCCCCGCGGGACACGAGGGGCTCTACACCTTGCAAGTCGTCAGTTACAGCCACCCTCGCGAGGCCCAGGCTTTCGCCAGCGCACTACGCAAGCGCGGCCACGCCGCGTACGTGACGGCAGGCACGGTGGAAGGCCGGGGCACGCACTGGCGAGTCCGCATCGGTCCGTTCGACACGCGACAAGAAGCCCAGAGCTACCGGACGACCTTCGAACGCGAAGAGGGCATGAACACGTTCATCGTCCGAAACAAGGACTGAACCAAAGCGCAACGCGACTGCATCCCCGGGCTCGGAAAAACACGACGCGAGGTTCCACGGAACGGGGCGGGCGCAAGCCGGGGCTTGACGGAACACGACACGGGGATGTGTCGAACGGCTCGGCTTAGGCGCTAGCGTGGGGGCGGCGGGGTGGGGATTGCGGGTTCGCGCT
>LJTN01000080.1 GCA_001303415.1 Myxococcales bacterium SG8_38 | reverse complement strand
TCGCTTTTTTGCTGAAGCGTGGTTGGCCACTCTGATATCCTCCCCGTGGGGACGCGGGTGGTAGCCCTGTCGGCCTAGGCTGTCAAGCCGGGATTCGAGCCTTGCGGGCCCCTCCTCCAAAAGACATACACGCTCGTGTCCCGACGCCAGGAAACCCTGAATTGGCTTGCCAAGCTCGTCACCGAGCGCCGCGGGCTCGTCGTCGCGCTGTCGGTCCTGACGGCGCTCGCCTTCGCAACCCAGATCCCCAAGCTGAAGGCGGACCCGGCCCCCGAGAGCCTGCTTTCGTCGTTCGAGGGCGAGGAGTACGCGCTGATCCAGCAGCGGTTCGAGGAGTGGTTCGGCAAGCGCCGCGAGGCCGTGCTGATCCTCGTCGAGGCCGATGATGTCCTGTCGCGGGACACCCTGCAGCGAATCCACGACATCTCCCTCTACTTCGCCGCCAAGCCCTGGGTCGAGAAGGTCGCGGGCCTGACCACACTCAACATCCCGAGGCGCGAAAAGAGCGCCGAGGACGATGACATCGCAGACCTCGACGATCTCGACTCGCTCGATGATCTCGATGGCCTTCAAGAGGTCGGGGACCAAGGCGAGGGGGACCTCGACGATCTCGACTCGCTCGATGATCTCGATTCCCTCGACGAACCGACCGCGGACGCCCAGGGAGATCTCGAAGACGCCGCCTTCAATGCGCTGCTCGACATCATCGAAAGCGATCCCGATCGATTCCCTGGCGGAATCGCCGTCCTCGGCCCTGCCTTGTCCGCCGAGCTGAAGACGGACCCCATCGTCGAAGGCACCGAGGTCACGACGGAGGAAGCCGCGGAGCTCGAGAAGGCCATCGAGGGCAACCCACTGCTGGTCGGCCGCCTCATCGACGACGATCACACCCTGGCAGGCATCGCTCTCCAGCTCCCGAAGCTCGACCCGCGGGAAATGCAGCGGGCCATGAAAGATCTTCGCGCCTCTCTCGAGCAACCCGACTTTCAGGATGTCGAGCTTCATGTCGGCGGCCTGCCCTATCTGCGAAGCGTCATCGTCAGCAAGATGCGTCAGGACAACCTACGCCTGATTCCGCTCACCGTCCTCGTGTGCTTGTTGTTGCTGACGATCTCGTTCCGCTGGGCGGCGGGCGTGCTGCTTCCGCTCGGAGCCGTCGCCATCACCGCGCTCATCACCGTCGGTGGAATGGGACTCGTGGGCGAGCCGATGAACATCCTCAACAACGTCATCGTGCCGCTGTTGATCATCATCGGCATCAGTGACGCGACGCACCTGATTCAGCGTTACCGAGACGAGGTGCATGGGGAGGATACCGGCGGATCCGACGACCGCGTCGCCGCGGGCCAGCGAACGGTGAAGGCGATCGCCGTCGCCTGCATGCTCACTTCTGCAACCACCGCCGTTGGTTTGGCGTCGCTGGTCGTCTCCAAGACGGTGATGCTCCGTCACTTCGGGCTGACGTCCGGTCTCGGCGTGATGATCTCATACGTGGTGATCATCACCTTCGTGCCCGCGATCCTGACTTGGGTCACGCCTCCGAAACGGGAGGAGGTGCGCCGCGAGCGCACCAGCATGTTTACCAGCGTCACGAGCAGCCTCGTCGCGAGGCTCCTGCAATGGCGCTGGCCCGTGCTCCTCGGCACGGCTCTCTTCACGCTCGGTGCGGGCTATGTGGCCAGTCAGATCACGGTCGACCATGCGTTGCTCGATCAGTTCGACGAGACCGACCCCGTCTACACGACGACGATTCTCATCGAGGAGAAGCTCTCGGGCGTACGGCCGCTCGAGGTCGTCTTGGAAAGCACGGAAGAGGACCACTTCCTCGATCCGCAGCTCATCCAGAAGATTCAGCAAATACGCAATTGGGCAGCTCTGCGGCCCGAAGTGATCCGCACGCTGAGCTACGGCGACATCTTGCGGGAGTCGTACGCCCTCCTGTCCGGCGACGCGACGGTGCGCTCCGAGAACTTCAAGAGCCAGAAGCAAGTCAAGGGGCTCGTCACGATGATGAGCCAGCGCAAACCGAGCCCGCTGAGCGAATGGCTCACGGAAGACGGGAGGCGGGTTCGCGTCCAGCTCAAGCTACGCGATGTCGGCGCGCAAGCGACGATGCGCTTTCTCGATGATCTGGAGGCGACGATCGAACGGGAGATCTCCGAAGACGCCACGGTGTCGGTTTCGTTCACCGGTGAGGCCTATACTGGCTCTCGGGGCCAGGCAGCCGTGGTGAGTGACCTGCTTGGGAGCTTGCTCGTGGCGGTGATCGTCATCTTCCTCTTGTTGGCATTCTTCTTCCGAAGCATCCGCCTAGGCCTGCTGAGCATCCCGCCGAACCTCATCCCGCTCGTCGCGACGATGGCGTACATGGTGTGGCGCGAGATCCCGCTCAACGTGTCGACCGTGATCATTTTCTCGATCAGCCTCGGGCTGGCGGTGAACGGCACGATTCACGTCCTCGCGCGTTTTCGCGAGGAGATGCGGCGCGGCATCGGTCGGGAAGCGGCGCTCGTGCGCGCTGCCAAAGGCACCGGGCGCGCCATCGTGATTTCGTGTGTGACGCTCATGGCAGGCTTCGGTGTGCTGCTCTTCAGCTCGTTCGTCCCGGTTCGGAGCTTTGGAGAGCTGATCGCGGTGACCATCGGGGGATGCCTCGTCGCCACGTTGATCGTGCTGCCGCCACTGCTTCGCGTCGCAGGTGGCGAAGGGGGCGTGCAGGAGACGGACTAGCCGCCAAGCCGGTCGATCACGGCGGAGGCGAAGCCCTCCGTGTCGAGCGTTCCACCGAGATCGCGTGTCTTCTGGCCGTCGGACAAGGCCCGGTTGTACGCCTCGCGAATCGCGACCGCGACCGAACGACAGGTCTCGTCGGCCTTGGTGTCGGCGATGTGGTTGAGCATCATCACCGCAGACATCAGTAACGCGAGCGGATTCGCGACCCCCTGACCGGCGATGTCGGGTGCGGACCCATGAACCGCCTCGAAAACCGCGTATTCGTCGCCAATGTTGGCGCCGGGAATCACACCGAGACCACCCACGAAGCCGGCGCAGAGGTCGCTCAGCACGTCTCCATAGAGGTTCTCGAGGAGCAACACGTCGAACTGCGTCGGATCCTGAACGAGCTTCATGCACCCGGCGTCGATGATGACTTCTTCATGCTGGACATCGGCAAATCCCTCGTTCCGGTGCACGTCGCGCGCGCATCGGATGAACATGCCGTCCGTCATCTTCATGATGTTTGCTTTGTGCATCACGGTGACCTTTTTCCGGCCACGCTCGCGAGCGTAGTGGAAGGCCCAGCGCGCGATGCGAGTCGAGGCAGCCTCCGTCGCGACTTTCAGGCTCGTAACCACACCTTTCGTGATTTCGTTCTCGATGCCGCTGTAGAGCCCCTCGGTGTTCTCCCGAATGACCACTAAATCGACGCCCTCGTAGCGCGTCCGGATACCCGGAAGATTACGGACTGGGCGGACTGCGGCGTACAGATCGAGCCGCTTGCGCAGTTGCACGTTGACCGAGGTGAAGCCTTCGCCAACCGGCGTCGTGCAAGGCCCTTTCAGGGCGAGGCCACGCTCCCGAATCGCCTCGAGCGTTGCTTCCGGGAGCACTTCACCCTGCGTTTCGAGGGCTGCAACCCCGGCGTGGTACTCGACCCAATCCACGGGTGCGCCCGCGGCCTCGAGGACCCGAGTCGTAGCGGCTGCGACTTCCGGACCGATGCCGTCGCCCGGGATGAGAACGATGTGGTGCGTTGTCATTTCCTGCTCCGGGCCCAAGAGTAGCGCTTGCGCACGAATCGCCAATGCGCTTCAAGGAGAAACATGCCGAAAAGAGACGCGGTGATGCGAGCGATGACGAATGACGGAGCATTTCGAATCGTCGCGGCCCGGACTACGGACACCGTTCGCCGTGTGATCGCGGCCCAAGAGCTCTCGGGCGAGCTTGCGAACGACATGGCAGACCTCCTGACCGCCGCGGTGCTGTATCGGGAAACCATGGCGCCTTCCCTGCGAGTTCAGTGCATCGTGCGATTCGCGGAGAGGGCCGGACAAATGGTCGCGGACTCGCATCCCGATGGCTGGAGCCGAGGACTGGTACAGCGGCCTTCCCCGGATGGACCGCCCGACATCCGGCAAACCCCCGCGACCCTCGAGATGATGCGCACGCTTCCGAATTCCGAGTTGCATCGCGGCGTCGTCGAGGTGCCGGAAACCGGAAATTTATCCGAGGCTTTCATGCGCTACATGCAGCTATCGGAGCAAATCGTATCGATGATTTCTCTCTGCTCCGACGTCGAAGGACAGACGCCCGTTGCGGGCGGATACGTCGTGCAACTCTTGCCCGAGGCGGCGGAGGCAGACGCCGCAATGGCCGTCATGACGGAGCGCCTCGAGCGCTTCGTCGACATTCGAGACCAGCTTCGCGCCTCGGATGCGTCTCCTGCGCGCCTCATCGAGCAGATCTTCGAAGGCATGCCGTTCACGTGGTTACACGAAAGTGGAGTGCGCTTTGGTTGCCAGTGCAGCCAGATCCGCGTGATGACCACGCTGAGCCTGCTCGACCGCGCCGAGATCCAAGAGCTGGTCGACGAAGGCGAGCCGCTCGACGTGGGCTGCGACTATTGCGGCGCTTCGTACACCGTCGAGGTCGCGCACCTTCAAGGACTATTGAGCGCAAGCTGACCGATTCGGCTTTCTTGCCGGGACGGGTCCTCGCAGCGCATTCTTCCGCAGATGTCCGCGAAGCCAGTCGAGACCTCCGGCGGCGAGATCGTCCGTCGTGCGGGCGTGGTCGCGGCGGGTACGCTCACCTCGAGAATCCTCGGCGCAGTGAGGGATGCGGTCGTGGCCGCCGTATTCGCGCTGGCTGCGACGGACGCGTTCTGGCTGGCCTTCACCATCCCGAATGCGCTCCGGGTCCTGCTCGGTGAAGGCGCGGTCTCGGCCGCCTTCGTCCCGGTATTCACCGAGGTGCGAGAGCGCGAAGGCAAAGCAAGAGCGAAGGAATTCTATCGAAACCTGATCGGCGCGATGGCGGTCGTGTTGGCGCTCGTGAGCCTGGTGGGCGTCTTCGGAGCACCTTGGATCGTCAAAGGATACGCCTGGGGCTTTCAGCGCGACGACGCGCTCTTCGAGACGACTGTCGCGCTCACGCGGATGCTCTTTCCCTACATCTTTCTGATGGGGCTGTCCGCACTGATGATGGGACCCCTTCACGCGAGCAAACGGTTTGCGGCACCCGCCTTCGCGCCCGCACTGCTCAACGTCGCGCTCATCGCCGCTGCGCTGCTCCTCGCGCCGGTGTTCATGGATCTAGGCTGGCCCGCGATCTTCGCACTGGCGATAGGGGCCCTTCTCGGCGGCGGCCTCCAGGTCATCGCCCAACTCCCGTCGCTCGCCAAAGAAGGGCTCCTCGTACGCCCCCGCGTAGGCTTCGACGACGTATATGTCCGCAAGTGCGCGCGCCTGATGGTGCCGCTCCTCGCGGGGCTCGGCGTCTACCAACTCAACGTTCTGCTGTCGCGCTTGTTCGCTTCCTTTCTTCCGACCGGAAGCGTCAGCTATCTCTACTACGGGCAGCGCTTGGCGGAGATCCCCCAGGGCATGTTTGCTCTCGCGATCGCCTCGGCGGCGCTTCCGTCGCTGAGCGATGCCGTCGCGCGGGGTGACGAGGTGGAAGCCAAGCGCTTGTTCCGACACGCGCTTCGACTCTCACTATTCGTGGCAGTGCCCGCGGGGGTCGCGCTTGCGTTGCTTGCTGGACCTGCGGTGACGGTGTTTTTTGGACGTGGGCAGTACGACGCAGCGGCGATTGCGGAGACCACGCGCTCGTTCGTCTGGCAGGCTGGAGGAATCTGGGCGGTTGCGTCCGTTCGAACCATCGTCCCGATGTTCCATGCCCACAACGACACGCGGACTCCGGTGCTCGCCAGCGCAGTCAATCTCGTGATCTTCATCGCGTTGAGCCTCGCCCTCATGGGTCCGATGCAGCATGCCGGGTTGGCGGCGGCCACCACCGCGGCTGCCGTCGCGCAGCTCGCGGCGCTTCTTTGGTTGCTGCGCCACCGGGCCGGTCACCTCGGGATGTCGGAGATCAGCGCAAGCCTCGGGCGCGTACTGCTCGCCAGCGCCATCATGGGCGGAGTCGTCTGGGCCGGCGCGCGCCTCGGCCGGTGGGAGCTCGGCGGCAACGATCCGCGCAATCTCGTCGTATTCCTCGGAACGGCGGTGGCGGGAATCGTCGCTTATCTCGGAGTCGCGCGTGCACTCGGCGCCCCGGAGCTTCGTGACCTCAGCGCCGCGCTCCAGCGCCGCGTGCGTGCGCGATAGGGGAACGGCGCTACAACGGCGCGATGGACGTGCTCGACGCCGAGTTCATTGCAGGAGCGACGGCCCTCGGGCAGCTCCCGGCGCCGACCTTCGCGGAGGTGGCCTTCGCGGGACGTTCGAACGTCGGCAAGTCGAGCCTGATCAACGACCTCGTGCGGCGCAAGAGGCTCGTACGCACGAGCAGCGCGCCCGGCTGCACACGCGCCATCAACATCTTTCGGGTGCGCGTGCGTACCGACGCCGGGGAAGCACACCTCGATTTGGTCGACCTGCCCGGGTATGGCTATGCACAGCGCAGCAAGGCGGAGCGAAAGTCGTGGGGCCCCCTCATCGAGGGATTCCTCCGCGAGCGACCAGGCCTTCGCGGCACCGTGGTGATCATCGACATACGCCGAGGCCTTCAGGACGACGACGCACAATTGCTCGAGTTCCTCGACAGCATCGGCGTCACTCCGATCCTGGTAGCCACGAAGATCGACAAGCTGCCACCGAGCAAGCGTAAACCGGCAATGGCCAAGCTCCGCAAGCAGGTCGGGCGTAGCGTGACGCCCTACAGCGCGGTCACCGGATACGGACGTGAAGCGCTCTGGAGCCGCCTATTGGAGGCGAGTAGCATCGAACGTGCGAACGACTCTCCCGAGCCCTAGTGCCTACTCGTCGAGATCGAGCCGCAGCGTTTCATCGGGGTTGCGCAGCCGGAGGTTCGCGGGATCGCCGAGCATGAGCGCGGGATCGGTCCCGCCGCCCTCCGCACCACCGGAGCCGGAAGCCACGGGATCCGGCAGATCGCGCTGCGCCGGCCCCATCATCTGATCGAGGTAGCTGCGGAGCTCGTTTCGGCGCTCCGGCGCCACCAAGCGAAGCGCCTCGTCAGCGTTCTCTCGGGCCGCCTCGGCGTTGCCGGCAGCACGAAACACACCGGCAGCCTGGAGTCGCAACTGCCAGCTCTCGGGATGCAGCGCGATCGCCCGATTCATCTTCGTCACCGCCGCATCGAGCTCCTCGACCGCCAAATGGTATTGCGCCCAAGCGGCCCAGAGCATGGGCGAGTCGGGGCTGAGCTCTTCCGCGGCTTGGAGCTCGACGCGTGCCCGATCGAGATCCGCGAGCCCGAGGTGGATCGTGGCAAGCGTCAAGTGCGCCCGACCGTAGCGCGGCGATTTTTGGATCAAGCCCGTGACGATCCGATTTGCATCGGCGAGCGCTGCCTCCGCTGCTTCCCCTTCTCCATTGGCGGCCAGCATGCCAGCCTCCCCGAGCTTCAGCTGCGCCATGCGGAGACGGCGCGGCGCATCACCCCGAAGCTCCACGGCGGCCTCGAGCTCTTCGAGCGCCTGAGGAACGCCCCCCGAATCGAGCAAAATCGTTCCGTGGACGACACGCAAGGAAGGCGACCGCGCGTCCAGGCGAAGCGCCGTCTCGACCTTCGCGAGCGCGTCGCGGCCGTCCCCAGAGCGGGTGAATACCCGCACCGCATCGGTCCCGAGGGCGGCGCCGATCGCCTCGGTGTCACGCAGGACGCGCACGGCCGACGGGCTCACCTCGCCGCGGCCGCCCCACGGGTCGTAGAAGGCCGAGGGATCACCGGTTCCCGGCGCCATCAGCGCGCTCACGAAGTATCCCATCATGCCCGAGGGGTCGAGCGGCGCCTCCGCCTCGCCAAGCGCCCAAACCTCCGCGACCATGGCATCGGTGCCCTGAGCGCGGAGCAACGCGGTCATGAGCACTGCGAGCTCGAGGGGGTAGAGCTCGACGCGCTCTTCGCTGGCTTGAAGCGCTGCGAGGGTCTGGTCGGCCGAAAAGACCGCCCGCGGAAGCGGGCGCTCCAGCGACCAACGCGAAGACTCACGATGGAGCGCCTCCGCCAAGGCAGCGGGCTCGACCGGCCATCCTTCTACGCCTGCTGGGAGCGAGAACAGCGTCGCATGAGTGCCGGTGCGAATCTGGTCGCGCTCCAGATATGCAGCCAGCTCGGATGCCTCGAGTGGACGCAAGGGAGGCGTCTCCTCGAGCGTAACGGTTTGGTACCGGTACGCGGCGTATCCGAGCGCAGCGATCGCCAGCGCCACGAGCCCGACGACCCCGGCGCGCCGACCCGAGGCAGGTGTTGCCGCAGCTCGTCGCACCGGCTCGACGCCACTCCTGCGCATGCAACGCGGGCAGCGCGGCTTGGCTTCCGGCTGCTCCGGCGTGAACTCCTCATCGCAGTGCGCACAGAAGTACTTCGTCGACATGGCGCACGAGCATACGGCTAGCGCTGCGAGTCGTCGACCGGGGCATCCGGAACGAACCCGGCGCGGTGCACCTGCGCGAATGCGAAGCCACACTCCCGGGCACGGCCCTCTCGCCACTCGTGGTCCCAGAGCTCCACTTCGCAGCTCACGTCGCCCAACTCGAGCTCGAGCAGCGGCTTGGCCTCGGCGGGATCGCTTCGCTCCTTGCTCGTCGGCCGCAGGGCGCAGCACTCGAGCGTACGCAGACGGTCGACGAGGTTCGCGTACTCTTCCTTCGACACCGTCCGTTCAACGCTCATCATCGTGCCGTCGGCGGAGCGCGTGGTCGTCGTCAGCCGTCGCCCAGCGTCGAGGACGACGTGCATGCTCCTTCGGTCGGGCGAGCGGCTGATGAAGCTCCAGCCCACCACGACCGTCTCCGGAGGCACCCGGGGCAGCACGACTTCCTTGTGCTGGCTCCGGTTCTCGCAGCTCAACAACGAGAGCACCACGATGGCCCAGACGATGCGCATGGACCGCACTATACTCCATGACCCATGGCCGAAGAGCTCGACTGCCTGACCTGCGGAGCATGCTGCCGCACGGGAACCGACGGGCGAATCCTGATCCCGGCCGAGGATCTCGCGCGCTGGAGAAGGATTGGCCGCGCGGACGTCGCGGAAGCAGTCCAGCCTGGGCACTTCGGGATGGTCGGCTTTGCCACGCGGGAAGACGGCTCGTGCGTGCACTTAGGCACCGAGAAGAGCCCGAACGCTTGTCAGATCTACGAAATTCGTGGGACCACCTGCCGCGAGTTCGAAAAGGGCGGGCCCCAGTGTTTGGAATTTCGCAGAGACGCGGGGATGTAACCGACCTCGACCGTTGTCAGGCGGACCGCAGGTCGAGTACAACCGCCGCATGATTCTACGGGCCGAGCTCGCTGCGACGCTGAGTCTCGCCGTCATGGCGTTCGCGCTGCCCGCGAGCGCGGACCTGCCGCCCGAGGAAGTCGGCCGGGTGATGCGGCTGCCGGACGCCTTCAGCGACCACTGGGTCTGGGTGCCCGATCGCTTGATCCGGCACGCGGCGCTCTTCGACGGCGATACCGGGCGGATGCTGGGCGCCATCGACAGCGGCACCCAGATCAGCCCGAAGGCGCCGATGCGGTCGCGCGCCCGGAACGAAATCTATGCAGTCGACACGGTCTACTCGCGAGGCCATCGCGGCGAGCGCAAGGACTACGTCGTCATCTACGATGCACGCACGCTCGATGCGAAGGGGGACATCGAAATCCCCCCTCGCTCGATGGACACGAGCACCGGCATCGCGCTCGTTGGAATGCTCGATGGCGAAAGGTTCGTGATCGTTCTCAATCAGTCGCCAGGCGCATCCGTCTCGATCGTCGACGTAGAGGGACGGCAGCTCGCTGAGGAGGTCCAGACGCAAGGCTGCGCCGGGCTCTTCCCGGCCGGCCCAGACCGGTTCGGGATGCTTTGCGGTGATGGAACGGCGATGACCGTTCACCTCACCGGTGAGGGCAAGCTCGATCGCCTCGCGAGGAGCGAACGCTTTTTCGATCCGGTCGTCGATCCCGTCACGGAGAAAGGCGTCCGCGACGGCGCGACCTGGTGGTTCGTCTCGTTCGAAGGGATGCTCCACGAGATTGACTTCAGCGGCGATGCCCCAGCGGCGAAGCCGCCTTGGGCCTTGTTCAGCGAAAGCGAGCGCGCTGCTGGATGGCGTGTAGGCGGCGCGCAGCACGTGGCCTTTCACCCGGGCACGAAGCGGCTCTATTCCGTGGTTCACCAAGGGGGCCGAGGCTCGCACAAGGATCCGGGTGCCGAGATCTGGGTGTACGACATTCCTCGGAAACGGAAGCTCGACGTCTTCGAGCCACCCAACCTCATGGCCGCGTTTCTCGGCCCGCAGGCCGGCTTCGACGCGAGCAGCACCACCGGAAAGCTTCTCAACTTCCTGCTCCCGAACATGGGCGTGCACAGCATCGCGGTGACTCGAGACGACGCTCCCCTACTCTTCTACCGGCATGCCGATCTCGGCGCCGTTGGCGTGCTCGATGCACTGAGCGGCGCGCACCTCCGAGACATCGAAGAGACAGGTCTGTCTGGAACGCTTCTGGTGCTCCCATGAGCATCGACCTCGTCATCGCCTGGGCTCTTCGTCTCGGGCTCGCCCTGTTATTCGTCGCTGCCGCATGGCACAAGCTCTCGGACAGGCCCCGCTTCGAAGCCGCGATCCGCGCGTACGAGCTACTCCCGATGCGAGGCGCGACTTCAGCATCGTGGCTCCTGCCGGCGTGCGAGGGCGCCATCGCGCTCGCCCTCCTCGTTCCCGCCTGGCAACGGCATGCCGCGGGCGCAGCAGTGGCATTGTTGCTGCTCTACACCGCCGCCATCGCGATCAACCTGGCGCGCGGTCGGCGCCGCATCGATTGCGGATGCTTTCCTTCGCGGAGCGCGACCCCCATCAGCGGTGCCCTGGTCGCACGCAACGGCGGGTTGATCGCTGCTGCCTGCCTGCTTCTGCTTCCCGTTCGCACACGCCCGCTGCTCTGGATCGACGCGCTGACGCTGATCACGACATTGGTCACGTTGTCGCTCCTGTGGGGGGCGACCCAGCGGCTCGTTCGTACCGGCCCGGCGCTACGGGGGCTCGGAGGTCTTCGATGATCGACGCGCTCATCGTCTCGAATGTGATCCTGTGGTTGGCGGTCATCGGGCTCGCGCTGACGACCTTTGCCCTGACTCGCCAAATTGGCTTGCTCCACGAACGCATCGCGCCCGTCGGCGCCTTGTCTCCGCAGACGAAGCTCGAAGTCGGGAGCCCCGCGCCTGAGCTCGCGCTACTCGACCTCCACGACCGCCCCTTGGAGATCGGGGGCGTCTCGAAAGATGAGAGCCGCACGCTCTTGTTCTTCTTGTCACCGACCTGTCCCGTCTGCGAGACCCTCCTGCCGACCGTCGAGCGAGTAGCGCGCACCGAGGTGCCGCGCGTGCGGGTCGTTCTCGCAAGCGATGGCCCCCTCGACGAACACCGGCGATTCGTCGCCGAAAGGGACCTCTCGCATTTGCCGTACATCGTGTCTGCGCCACTCGGGATGACCTACGGAGTCGCAAAGCTGCCCTACGCCGTGCTCATCGACGAACAAGGCATCATCGCGGCACAAGGCCTGGTCAACACCCGCGAGCATCTCGAGAGCCTTTTCGAAGCCGAGCGGCATGGGGTCGCATCCATCCAGCAATACCTGCAGGAGAAGACGAAATGAGTCGACTCGATCGGTGGTTCGAGCTGCTGTCCCGACAATCGGCGCGCCGGGTCTCGCGCCGTCATTGGTTGTCCCGCTTCGGGACCGCGCTCGTGGGAGGTGCCACGCTTCCGCTGCTACCCGTCGCGCGCGCAGCCGACAAACACGTCGTCGGCGAAGACGGGGTCAAGGGCCCGGAAGGTGACCCGACGCGTTGCGAGTATTGGCGCCACTGCGCGATCGACGGGTTTCTCTGCAGTTGCTGCGGCGGCTCCCACACTGCATGCCCACCCGGCACTGAAATGTCGCCGGTCACCTGGATCGGAACCTGCCGCAACCCGGCTGATGGGAAAGACTACATCATTTCCTACAACGACTGCTGCGGAAAGACGTTCTGCGGACGCTGCATGTGCAACCGGAACGAAGGTGAACGTCCGCTTTACCATTGGTACCGCAACAATGATCTCAACTGGTGTGGTGGCGCGAAGTCACAAACCTACAGCTGCTCGACCGCCATCGTCGTCAAAGCCGCCAAAGAGCCGCAGCCGGAGACATGAAGGTCTCGCTCACCGCCGCACTGATACTCCTCGCCGCCTCGACGGTCGCGGCCGATTCGTACGAGGAACACGACTACACGCTCAACTGTTCTGGCTGCCATCGAATGAACGGCGCGGGCTCGAGCGTCGTGCCATCGTTCGACGGGATGCGCGATCTCGCCGGCAAGCCAGGCTCTCGCGAATATTGGATCCGCGTGCCGGGGGCGGCACAAGCACCGCTGACCGATGAGCGCCTCGCGGCGCTGATGAACTGGCTGCTCAAACGGTTCACCGACGAGGCCCCCGAGCCGCCGTACACGGCCTCGGAAGTGGCCCGTCTGCGGCGCGAGCCGCTGAGGGACCCAGTCGGCGAGCGAAGGCGAATCCTGACTGCGCCTCGGCGCTGACGTGGAGATTTGCGCGCCCTACGCTCTCTTGCCTACCATGACGAGATGTTCGATGCAGACGATCTCCTCGACCTGCATCCCCGGCGCAAGTTCGAGCAGATGCTCGTGACCCGTTGCGCAGCGGGAGACCCTTTCGCGCTCATGCTAGTCAATCTCGACCACTTCAAGACCGTGGCGGCGCAGCATGGCGCGAACGTCGCGGACTTGCTGCTCTTCGAGGTCACCGCGCGTCTTCGTCAAAGACTATCCCCGCGCAACGTCATCATGAGATGCGGCGACAGCCAGTTCGCCGTGCTGGTCCCCTGCTTGGAGGACATCGAAAACGCCACGCAGCTCGCAAGCTCTCTCATCGAGCGAGTAGAGGCCTCGATGACGGTCTCGGGGATCCGCTTTCGCCTGACAGCCAGCGTGGGCATCAGCCTCTTTCCTCGACACGGCAAGGACTGGAAGGCCCTATTGCTGAGCGCCGACACCGCAGCCTACGACGCCCGCACCCAAGGCCGCGGCCGCATCAGCGTGAGTATCCCGACGGTCCGCTAACGCTCCTGCTAGCGCGGGCGCCATCACCATCTCATGCTCGTCGTCGATGCTCGACGAGATTTCGCTTTCCGTG